>DASRWK010000154.1:0-4123 GCA_035776715.1 Microvirga sp. | reverse complement strand
CCGGCCGTTCTCGGCTATGACGTTTCCGGTGTCGTCGAGGAACTCGGTCCGGGCGTGACCGAGTTCAGCACCGGGGACGAGGTGTTCTATACCCCCGAGATCTTCGGCAACCCACACGGCAGTTATGCCGAGTATACCGTGGCGTCCGCCGGCATCGTGGCCCGCAAGCCGGCGAACTTGAGCCATGTCGAGGCCGCCGGCATTCCGCTGGCCGGCGGGACCGCCTGGGAGGCGGTCATCCGTCGGCTGAACATCAGGCCGGGCGAGACCATCCTCATCCATGGGGGCGCAGGCGGCGTCGGCTCCTTCGCCATACAATTCGCCAAGGCGGCGGGCGCGCATGTGATCGCGACCGCCAGCAGAGCCAACCACTCTGTCCTGCATGAGCTGGGAGCGGATGTCGCCATCGATTACCGCGACGCCGATGCGGCCGACCGAATCATGCGGGAAGCCGGCGGCCGGGGCGTCGACGCCTCGTTCGACACGGCCGGCGGCAACGTCCCCATGAGCACTCTGGTAACACGGCCTTTCGGCCGGATCGCCACCATTCTCCCACCCAATGGCGAACTCGATGCCCTCTACACCAAGAATCAGACCCTCTACGGAACCTTCCTGACGCGCGAGGGTGCGCGGCTGCGCGAGATGACACCGCTCTTCGAGCGTGGACAGGCCAGGGTAGTCGTGGACTCCGTCCTTCCGCTCGAGGAGGTGGCGCAGGCCCATGAACGGCTGGACTCAGGTCATGGCAGGGGCAAGGTCATCCTCCAGGTCGGGCAGTAGGGTCGCAGGCGAGGAAAGGGCCGAGCATCGCCATTGACAGTCTCCCGTCTCTCCAGCATGGCAAAGCAATGCTGTTGCCTCCATCTTTCCGCTCCTCTGGCGATGTCCTGGCCGACCGCCGCTACGAATATGCCAGCGCCGCCTTCGACGAGCGCGATTTCGAGGCTGCCGCGGATCTGGCCCGGCAGGTGCTGGAGCTTGCGCCTCGTTTCGCCCCGGCTCATGCCCTCCTGGGGCGGGCACTGGCCGAGCTTGGATTGCACGACGAGGCGGTGAAGGCCCTCCGCGGGACTCTCGATCTCGAGCCGGAGGACGTCCTGGGCGTGCGCCTCGACCTGGCCCGCCTCGGTGCGCTGCCGGCCGATGAGGCGATGACCGGCAGTTACGTGCGGGCGCTGTTCGACGAGTACGCTCCAAAATTCGAGCGACATCTCACAAGGAGCCTGGCCTATCGCGGACCGGAACTCATCGTCGATGCGCTGCGCCGCGCCTGCTCCAAGCGGATCAGGGGTTACCGGTTCGGGCTAACGCTGGATCTCGGCTGCGGTACGGGGTTGATGGGGCAGGCGCTCGACGGACAGTTCGCATCGATCGTGGGTGTCGATCTCTCGCCGCGCATGCTCGAGAAAGCGGAAAGGACGAGGCTCTACGAAAGCCTCCACGAAACGGATCTCGTCTCGTTCCTCAGACAGCGCGCGGACGCCGAGGCGGATCTCGTCGTGGCGGCGGACGTGTTCGTCTATATGGCGTCGCTCGACGATGTCTTCCGGGAGACGCATCGCGTGTTGCGGCGCGAGGGGCTCTTCGCCTTCACGGTGCAGGCACATGAAGGCGAAGACTTCATTCTCGGGGAGGATGCACGCTATGCGCATGGCGAGTGCTATCTGCGCAGGCTCGCCGCCGCGAATGCGTTCACGACGGTGATCCTGGAGCCGGTTTCGACCCGGGAGGATCGCGGCGCGCCGGTTCCCGGTTTCCTGGCGGTGCTGCAGCGCTGAACCGCCGATACCTTTCGTCGTGGCGGGGCTTGTCCCGGCCATCCCGATTCCGAGAGGCGCTGCGCTCCATCACACCGTCATCACCGGCACAAGGCCGGTGATGACGGGAAGGATCAGCTTCCGACCGGTTGCTCGGAAAAGGTATGCTTGCGAGTTCGGTTCACAGCGCCGGCATCGAAGGATGGGGGGCGGATTCCCAGCATCCCAGGACCGACTGATCGAAGTCGATGATCGAGCCCGTCATCATGCCGGATTCGGCGCTGGCGAGGAAAGCGACGGCGCGCGCCACCTCCGCCGGATCGAGCAGGCGACCGAAGGGCTGTTCCTGCGCGGCCTTTTCGAGCCAGCCGTCCTGCGCTCCATGATAGGAGCGCATGATGCGGTCCTCGCCCGGCGTATTCATCCAACCGATGTTGAGGCCGTTCACGCGGATACGCCAGGGCATGAGGCTGAAGGCGGCATTCTTGGTGAGGGTCGCGAGGGCACCTTTCGAGCCGCAATAGGCGGAGATGAAAGGCTGACCGCCGTGAGCCGACATGGAGAGGATGTTGACCATCGCGCCTTCAGTTTTTTCGCGCCGCATGATCTTGGCGGCTTCCTGCATGAGGAAGAAGGGCGCGCGCACGTTCACGGCGAACATCTGGTCGAACAGCTCCGGACTCGTGTCGAAGATCGTGCCGCGGTCGGTCATGCCCGCCGCGTTCACCAATACGTCCACGCGCCCGAACACGCTGTCCGCCCGTGCGGTGACCGCACGGGTCTCGTCGACGCTGGCGAGGTCCGCCCTGACGAACTCGGTGCGGCAGCCCTGCGCCGTGATCTCCCTCGCGACGGCTTCCCCCCGCTCGGCATTGCGCCCGCAGATGACCAGACCCGCAGCGCCCCGCTCGGCGAGCGTTCGCGCAATCGTTTCCCCGACGCCCTGCGTGCCTCCGGTCACGACGGCAATGGCGTTTCTGAACTGGGCCGAGTCGGTCATGGCGTTTCCCCGTAAGTGTTTTCAGTTGATCCGAGCTGAAAGCATCCGGGGAGCGATGGCAAGCGGCTCACGAATGGGTTCACATGGGAAATTCGCCTGCCGTAGCGAAAGTATCCGCCGACACCTATCTTGTGATGGCATGTCGAAAGCGTCCGCATCCCTTCTCCCCAGGATCTTCCGGGATTGGTTCAAGAGCCGGGGCTGGAAGCCCCGCGAGCATCAGCTGCAGCTTCTCGCCAAGGCGAAGGCAGGCCGCTCCGTGCTGCTCGTGGCGCCCACGGGAGCAGGCAAGACCCTCGCTGGCTTCCTGCCCAGCCTCACCGAACTCGCCGAGCGGGAGGCGAGCCGGGGCACGGCCAGGGACAAGCGGGGCCCGCACACTCTCTACATTTCGCCCCTGAAGGCGTTGGCCACCGACATCGCCCGAAACCTCGAAGCGCCTGTACAGGAGATGGGCCTCTCGATCCGGATCGAGACCCGGACCGGAGACACGCCGTCCCACAAGCGCGCGCGCCAGATCGAACGGCCGCCGGACATCCTGCTGACCACCCCGGAGCAGCTGGCGCTGCTTCTCGCCCATCGCGAGGCCGGGGAGTTCTTCAAGGACCTGCGCCGTGTGGTGCTGGACGAACTGCATTCGCTTGTCATCTCGAAACGCGGAGATCTGCTGTCACTCGGCCTCGCTCGGCTGGTCAGCCTCGCCCCTCAGGCGAGGGCCGTCGGCCTGTCGGCCACGGTGCGGGAGCCGGACGATCTGCGGCGCTATCTGGTGCCGCAGCGCGAGCAGGACCCGGGCCTCGCCGATCTTGTCGTGGTGAAGGGCGGCGCACGGCCCGACATCCGCATGCTGGAGCTCGACGAGCGCCTGCCGCTTGCCGGTCACACGGCCTCCCTCTCGATGCCGGCGATCTATGAATTGATCAAACAGCACAGGACGACCCTGGTCTTCGTCAACACGCGCCTGCAGGCGGAATACACGTTCCAGGAGCTCTGGAAGCTCAACGACGATGGCCTCGCGATCGCGCTTCATCACGGTTCGCTCGATGTGACGCAGCGCCGCCGCGTCGAGGAGGCGATGGCGGCGGGACGGCTCAAGGCGGTGGTGTGTACGGCGACCCTCGATCTCGGCATCGACTGGGTTGATGTGGACCTCGTGGTCAATGTGGGCGCGCCCAAGGGGGCCTCCCGCATCATGCAGCGCATCGGCCGCTCGAACCACCGCATGGACGAGCCGTCGCAGGCCTACCTCGTGCCGGCCAATCGCTTCGAAATCCTGGAGTGCCGTGCCGCGCTGGACGCCGTGCACGAAGCCGCGCAGGACACGCCCGACGCCCGGACGGGCGCGCTCGACGTGCTCTGCCAGCAC
>DASRWK010000153.1:0-3169 GCA_035776715.1 Microvirga sp. | reverse complement strand
TCGAACGGCCCGCCTTCGCCCGGGTCACGGCCGCGATCGCCGACGCGGACCGGGAGCTCTCGGCGCCCGTGGAAGGCGCCTACCGGGATTGAGCCAAACGGCCGCTATTCTCATCGAGGCCCAAAGGGCTTAAAAGGGCCCTCGATTGTTGACCGCCCGCACCGCAAGCAGACAGGCCGATCCCGTGAAAAAAGTGTTCGTCAAATCCTATGGCTGCCAGATGAACGTCTATGACGCCGAGCGCATGGCGGACATGCTGGCCTCGGAAGGCTATGCCGAGACCAAGGCCATGGAGGAGGCGGACCTCGTCATCCTCAACACCTGCCATATTCGCGAGAAGGCCGCCGAGAAGGTCTATTCGGAGCTGGGCCGCGTGCGCGAGCTTAAGAAAGAACGTCAGACCCAGGGCCAGGAAACGAAGATCGTGGTGGCGGGCTGCGTGGCCCAGGCCGAGGGCAAGGAGATCCTGCGCCGGGCGCCTGCCGTGGACGTGGTGGTGGGCCCGCAGAACTACCACAATCTTCCGCAGCTTCTCGCAAAGGCCCGCACGGAGCGCGTGGTCGATACCGAGTTCCCCATCGAGGACAAGTTCGACCACCTGCCCAAGCCCTCGAAGGCCGCGATCCAGAACCGGGGCGTGTCCGCCTTCCTGACCATCCAGGAGGGCTGCGACAAGTTCTGCACCTTCTGCGTGGTGCCCTATACCCGCGGGGCGGAAGTCTCCCGCCCGGTGACCAAGATCCTCGACGAGGCCCTGCGCCTGGCGGATGCGGGCGTGCGCGAGCTCACGCTCATCGGCCAGAACGTGAACGCCTATCACGGCGAGGGCCCGGACGGCTCCGTCTGGTCGCTCGGGCGCCTGCTGCATCGCCTCGCCGAGATCCCCGGGATCGCCCGGCTCCGCTACACCACGAGCCATCCGCGCGACATGGACGACGAGCTGATCGCGGCCCACCGCGACCTGCCCGCCCTCATGCCCTACCTGCACCTGCCCGTGCAGTCGGGCTCGGACCGCATCCTCGATGCCATGAACCGCAAGCATACGGGCGACGAATACCGCCGTCTCATCGCCCGCATCCGCGAGGCGCAGCCGAACCTGGCGCTGTCCTCCGACTTCATCGTGGGCTTCCCCGGCGAGACCGATTCGGAATTCGAGGACACGATGCGGCTGGTGGCCGACATAGGCTTCGCGAGCTCCTTCTCGTTCAAGTACAGCCCCCGCCCCGGCACGCCGGCCGCGGATATCGAGACGCAGGTTTCCGAATCCGTGAAGGCCGAGCGCCTGGCGCGCCTCCAAAACCTGTTGGAAACGCAAAGACAGGCTTTCAATCACGGAACCGTTGGTCAGACTCTGGACGTTCTCTTGGAGAAGCCGGGTCGTCACCCGGGCCAGATGGCCGGCAAATCGCCCTATCTTCAGGCTGTCCAGATCGAGACGGACAGCCACAGGATCGGGGATGTCGTGACGGTGCGGATCACGCAGGCAGGCTCGAACAGCCTGTTCGGAGAAGTGGTACGGCCCGGCAATCAGGCCGCCGCCTGACACCTTCTCCGCTCACGGGAGTTACTTTCGCGGCAATCCTGCCGTCGAAATCAGAGGAGAGGCATTTGAGGCCAGCGGACAACGCGACCGCACAAGCGCAAAAGGGCAGATCCCCCAGCACCCTGCATCCCGGCGTCGAGGAAGAGGCCGAAATCATCCTCACCTTCGACGACAACCGCCTCGCCAGCCTTGTTTTCGGGCAGTACGACCAGAATCTCGCCCATCTGGAGCGGCGCCTGAACGTGGCCGCCATCGCCAACGGCAACCGGGTGACCGTGAAGGGCACGCCGGAAGCGTCCGAGATGGCGCGACGTGTCCTGGAAGGTCTTTACGACCGGGCCCGCCAGGGTGCGAGCCTGAGCCCCGGGGACGTGGACGGCACCATCGAGGAGGCCACCCTGCAGGGTTCGCTCTTCTCCCCCGAGGAGGCGCCCGCTCCGGGCCTGACCGCCTTCGATCACATCGCCACCCGCAAGCGCGGCCCCGTGCGCGCCCGCAACGCGGCGCAGAACGTCTATATCAAGGCGCTCAAGCAGAACGAGCTCGTCTTCGCCGAAGGCCCCGCCGGCACCGGCAAGACCTGGCTGGCCGTGGGCTATGCCGTCTCGCTCCTGGAAGCAGGGCAGGTGGACCGGCTCATCATCTCGCGTCCCGCCGTCGAGGCGGGCGAGCGCCTGGGCTTCCTGCCCGGCGACATGCGCGAGAAGGTCGATCCGTACCTTCGCCCGATCTACGACGCCCTCTACGACTTCATGGAGGCGCGCCACGTGGACCGCGGCCTCCAGACGGGCATGATCGAGATCGCGCCGCTCGCCTTCATGCGCGGACGCACCCTCACCAATTCCCTGGTGCTGCTGGACGAGGCTCAGAACACCACCTCGATGCAGATGAAGATGTTCCTGACGCGCCTCGGCGAGGGCTCGCGCATGATCATCACCGGGGATCCGACGCAGATCGACCTTCCGCCTGGGCAGAAATCGGGCCTCGTGGAGGCCGTGCGGATCCTGCAGGGCGTCGAGGGCATCTCCCGCGTGACCTTCAAGGAGGCGGACGTGGTGCGCCACGACCTCGTGCGCCGCATCGTGACGGCCTACGACAATGCCGCGCGCGAGGCGCCGCCGCAGGAGCCATCATCCACCCGCGAACGGAACATCAGGCCGTGATCGAGCTCGACATCATGATCGAGGAGGGCGACTGGGAGAGGATCCCGGACGTGGAAGCCCTCGCCCGGAAGGCCGCCCAGGCGGCGCTCGCCGTCACCTACGAGGCGGACGGGGCGTTCGAGGCGAGCGTGATGCTCACCGACGATGCCCAGATTCAGGAGCTGAACCGCACCTGGCGGGGCAAGGACAAGCCGACCAACGTGCTCTCCTTCCCGGCCCCCGAGCAGCCGGGCGCGACAGGGCCTCGCCATTTGGGCGATATTGCTTTAGCGTACGGGACACTGGTGCGTGAATCCGAGGAGGAATCCAAGGAGCTTGCGCATCATTTCGCCCATTTGATCGTCCATGGAGTTCTGCACCTTCTCAGCTACGACCACGAAGTCGAGGCGGAGGCGGAGATCATGGAGGCTCTCGAGGTGAAGGCGCTTGCCAGTCTTGGAATCGCCGACCCCTATCGCGATAT
>DASRWK010000152.1:0-9343 GCA_035776715.1 Microvirga sp. | reverse complement strand
GAGGAGCTGCCGCTGGCGTAGAGCTGTTCCACATGAGCGGCGAGGGTATGGCTGACCGTGGTGTAGACCCGGTCCGCCGTGCCGCCGGTGGCGGTTTCCACGATCCTGTCGCCGGCATTGTCCACATAGTAGATGTCGTTGTCGTCCCCACCTTCCATCCGGTCGCCGCCAGCGCCGCCGTCCAGGGTATCGTTTCCGGTGCCGCCTTTAAGGATGTCGCCCCCTCCCTTGCCGAAGAGGCGATCGTTTCCGCCCTCGCCGAGAAGTTCCACGCCGCCGCCGTCGCCGCGAACCGTGCCGGTGATCACATCGTCGAAGTTGGTACCCTGCACGACTTCGATGTTGAGCAGTTGGTCGCCTAGGGCTGCGCCGCCGTTCCGGTTGGTGCTGAGATCGACGATGACGCGGCCTGCTGCGGCTGGCATGCTCAGGTAGGACACCACGTCCCAATCGGCTCCGCCGTCGAGTGTATCTGCACCGTATCCTCCTTCGAGCCAGTCATTCCCGGCACCGCCGAGGATGGAATCGGCGCCGTCACTGCCCCATGCCACATCTTGGCCGGCACCGAGGTCGATGACACCGACAGTGATGCCGAGGCGTGAATCATAGAAGTCGTTGCCGTCTTGAAGGAAGACGGCGTTCTGGCCCGCCACATAGCCGGTGTTGACGACGATATCATTGCCCCTGGTGCCGTGAATCGCCGTTGCAGACGCTCTGATCGTTCCGGAGTTCGTAACGGTGAGTTGACTGTTTTCGTCGCTCCCGAGGACTTTGATGCCCTCGGTTCCACCGACGATGGTTCCGGTGTTGGTGATCGTCGCACTCCCGGCGAGAGCGATTCCAGCCCGCGCTGCTGTGGGAGGATTCGTCGAACTGCTTCCTGTGGCCGATATGATGCCGGCGTTGTTCACGACCATCCCCGTATCGGTGGCGGCGATGCCGAGGCGGATCCCATCGACAGGACCGGAAACGAGACCGGTTGCACCTATCGTGATCGTGCTGTCGGAGAGGATTTCGATCCCTACTTCGTCGTATGTCTGGACGATCCCATGAACCGTGATCGTATTGCTTGTGCCCGAGGCGTGGATACCGGAAGCATAGGGTCCGAAGGGCGACAATGCGTTGATGATCGAATGTTGGGTGACGACGACCGAGTCTCCGGTCGCTATTTCGAGAATTTCTTCGCGGTAACCGACGATCGTGTAGGTTGTCGCCATATTCCTATCCTCTTGTCTTCGATACATTATAATATTTTAGATAGTGTAAGTCTGAATGGCAATCAATGGCGGCAGGGTGCGAGAGGGCACAGGTGAGATCCTGGGGTGCGGAAGGACGGATCCTTGACGCTTCTGCCGATCGAGCCGTTTTGAGAAGTGGCGGAATAAACAAGTGGGCTGGCGCCGTTCACCTGTTCACTGCATGAGATGAGAGTGAACTCGGGGCAGGTGCACGGTCCTGTTCGTGAACCGGGAGATCGGCACCTGCCGCGTTTTCCAGTCTGCCCGCGACCTATGGAGCAGCTCCGCAAGGACCCTTGCGGCGTTTTGCGCATGCCGCAGGCGCCCGCATTGGCTTAATGGAAGTCCTGCCTTGCCGGAGCGGTTCCTCGCGTCCGTTAACGGCCCGTTAACCGTGAACCGGCGAAGCTCCTGCATTGCCTCTCAAGACATTGTCTCAGCCATGAGCGACCTTCTCGTCAGTATCCGCCACGCCAAGCCCGACGATGCTCCGGCCTTGTCCCGGGTGTTCGACGCCGCCTGGCGCGAGGCCTATCTCGGCATCATTCCCGGCGTGACCCTGGACAGGATGTTCGCCCGCCGCGGCGAGCGCTGGTGGCGCTCCACGGTGACCCGGGGCCGCCCCCTCGTGGTGCTGGATATCGGCCAGGGGATCGCGGGCTACGCGTCCTACGGACGCTGCCGCGACCGCTCCCTTCCGGCTGAGGGCGAGATCGACGAGATCTATCTGCTGCCGGAATATCAGGGAATCGGCCTCGGCCGGCGTCTGTTCAAGGCGGTCCTCAACGACCTGCGCCACAGCGACATGCCGCGCGTGGCCGTGTGGGCCCTGGAGGAAAACGGACGCGCCTGTGCGTTCTACACGAGCCTCGGCGGGCGCCGCGTCGCCCGGGTGGTGGAGCGGATCGGCGGCACGCCCCTTGCCAAAGTCGCCTATCTCTTTCGGTAAAAACGCGTTTTGGTTCTTGTTGCGGGCGTCCAGTCCGGCTAGGAAGCGCCAAAGCCCCAAGGAGCGGCGCGCCGGACCGCCGAGCCCGGCCGCTCCAGAGGGCTTCTTTTTGCTGCATTGATCGGTGAAACCGTCTCACCCTCACCGAGGTCGATGCCTCAAGCCTTGTTCCGGAGAACAGCTCTATGCGCCTTGACGCGATCCAGACTGGAAAGAACCCGCCTGAGGACGTGAACGTCGTTGTCGAAGTGCCGCTCGGCGGCGAACCCATCAAGTACGAGATGGACAAGGAGTCGGGCGCGCTCTTCGTCGACCGCTTCCTCTATACCGCCATGCGGTATCCCGGAAATTACGGCTTCATTCCTCACACCCTGTCCGGCGACGGCGACCCCTGCGACGTGCTCATCGCCAACACCCGGGCCATTGCGCCCGGCGCCGTCATGAACGTGCGCCCCGTCGGCGTGCTCGTGATGGAGGACGACGGCGGCCAGGACGAGAAGATCATCGCCGTTCCCTCGAGCAAGCTCACCCAGCGCTACGACCGGGTGCAGAACTATACCGACCTGCCGGAGATCACCCTCAAGCAGATCGAGCACTTCTTCGAGCACTACAAGGACCTCGAGCCCGGCAAATGGGCCAAGATCATCCGCTGGGGCGACAAGGCCGAGGCCCACCGCCTGATCCAGGAAGGGATCGAGCGGGCCAAGCAGCCGTAAGAGGCCGAACCGGAAACGGCCGGACCATCCCGGCCATTGCATCGTGAAGCCCGGCCCGCAGGAGCCGGGCTTTTCGCTTTGGAACAATCAGAAGATCACGAAGTCGTTGTACGTGATCGCAAGGTTCTTGCCTATCGTCGCGAACTGAATCGCCTTGGCGCTGCCGGTTCCGTCCGGATCGTAGAACAGGGCGCCGGCCGACTTGTGATAGATGATCCGATCATCCTTGTCCTTCACGCGGTCGCCCACCACAAAGGCCTTGGACGACAAGGTTCCCTTGGCGATCTTGGTGAAGATCGCCCGAGACAGCTTGATCGTGTCGTCGATGGGCCTGAAATCCGCGATGTAGTCGATGTTCGCGCTCGTCAGCGATGCGTTGAACACGAAAGTATCCCTTCCGGTGCCGCCGTAGAGCGTATCCTTTCCGGTGCCGCCATAGAGGATGTCGTTGCCGTCGCCGCCGAACAGCGTGTCGTTGCCGGCGCCGCCGTACAGCGTGTCGTTGCCGGTGCCGATCAGGCCGGCGCCGGCGGTTCCATCGCCGCCGATGACGTAATCGTTGCCGGTTCCGCCATCGAGAAGATCGTTGCCTTTGCGGCCGAAGACCTGATCGTTTCCGCCCAGTCCATAGACCTTGTCGTTGCCGTATTCTCCGACGACCTGCTCGCCGGCATTCGTCCCTCTGCGCGTGACGGGGGCGTCCTCGTATTCGTTGATGATCGTGATGACCACGTCTCTCGTGGCGGTGCCGGTCATGGCGCCGTCGCCGAGATTCTTGAGGCCGTCGCTGACCGTCACCTTGAGGACGTACTTGGCGACCAGCTCGCCGTTGCTCAGGGTCTCGAAGTTCAGAAGGTCCTTGTTCTTGACCCGGATGGTCCTGCCGTCCGCATCCAGCTTGAAGATGGGATTGTCGAGCAACGAGAAGGTCAGCGCGTCGCCGTCGGCGTCGGTGGCCGAAAGGACGCCCACGATGGTGTCGACGGCGCTGTTCTCGCGGATACCGGTGCCCGAGATGTTCACGATGGTCGGAGCCGCGGAGTTGCTGAGGGCGTAGATTTCCTCATCGGTGGTGTCGTCGCCAAGGAACCTCAGAAGGCGGATGCCCTTGAGGGAGTCGACACCGCCGGCCCCGACGATGGTGTCGGGACTGCCTTCCCCGGCCGGAACCTCGTGAGTGACCGTATAGACGGTGCTCTCGTTCTCCGTGGTCACGTTGATGCTGTAGTCGCTTCTGGAGCCTGTGAAGACGGCCATGTCGTTGCCGTCGCCGCCTTCGAGCGTGTCGTTGCCGTCGCCGCCCCAGAGGGTGTCGTTGCCGGTATCGCCGATCAGCTTGTCAGCTCCGGTGCCGCCGATGAGGCTGTCATTGCCGGCGCCGCCTTTGAGGGTGTCGTCGTCCGCGCCGCCGTCGAGGGTATCGTTGCCGATGTCCCCGTTGAGTTCATCGTTGCCGCCATGGCCGTTGAGGATGTCGTTGCCGCTCCCTCCTGTGAGCCTGTTGGCGGCTTGGCTGCCGTCGATGACGTCGGCGCCGCTCCCACCGTTGACGTTTTCGATGTCCTTCAGTGTGTCCCAGCCATAGCCGATCGTGTTCTGGGCCTCTCCATTCCTGCGGAGGTCCACCCACACGGCCGACGTCCCGCTGTAATTGACCGTATCCTCCCCGTCGCCGCCGTCGAGCGTATCGTTACCGGCGCCGCCCTCGAGCGTATCGTTGCCGTCACCTCCCTCGAGCAGGTTGTCGGCGCTGCTGCCCTTGACCCAGTCGGCGTGCTCTCCGCCGATGATGTTCTCGACGTTGACCAGCGTATCGAAGCCGTAGCCCCCGCCGATATTCTGGCGGCCGGTCTGCGACAGATCCACCACGATGCCGCCGGTCGCGGCCGAATACTCGACCGTGTCGCTGCCCGCGCCGCCGTCGTAGAAATCGTTGCCCGCTCCGCCCACGAAGACCTCGGAGCCCGCGCCGCCATAGGCCCGGTCGTCGCCGGCGCCCAGCACGATCCTGCCGATCACGGCGCCTGCGCTGCCGTCGTAGAGATCGTTGCCGTCGCCCAAGTCGATGGCGATTCCCTGAGGCCCGGTGGAGCGGATCAGGCCGGTATTGACGACCCTGTCATGGGCGGAGCCGCTCTCCACGGCCTTCCCGAAGGTGATGATCGTGCCGGTATTCAGCACCTCCAGCCTTCCGTTGTTGTTCATCCTGACGCCGGTCGCGCCGCTGATGGTGCCCTGGTTCGTGACGATGCCTTCTCCGCCGCCGGCGAAGTGGATTCCGGCGCCCGTCACGGCCGAGATGAAGCCGCCGCCATTGAAGATCCTGTTCGGATTCCCCGGCGTTCCGGCCGCGGCGAAATTGATCCCGTCGTCCTGGCCGAAGACGCTCACGCCGGGAATGATCGTGATGTCCTGGATCCCGGTCGCGTTGATCGCGTCTCCCCCCGCCGTGGCGTTGTAGATCGTCACGCCGAAGAAGGCGGTTCCTTCGTTCAGGGTCACGCTCCCGTCGGCCCCGAAGACGGTCGGGAGGTTGTTGGGATCGAAGTAATAGGGAGTGGGCATGGGTCTCTTCCGAGGAGCTGAGGATTGTCGGCCCGAATCGATACGTTATTTCGTACGATACGAAAAGGGCCCGACCTCGCTTTTCCGCCGCCTCCATGCAGATGGCTGCGACCGCCGAGGAGAATCCAAGTCTTCCGAGGAGGGAGCGACAATCCCCGCCGGCTCAGAGCGCCTCGCCCCTCAGGAGGCGCGGCATGTCGCTCCTCCTCAGGCCCGCCGCCTCGCTGATGAAGTAGCGTTTGAGGCCCGGCATCCGGTCGACCAGACCGAGGCCGAGATCGCGAATCAGGCGCACCGGCAGCATGTCGTTCGAGAACAGCCGGTTGAGGCCGTCCGTCACGATCCCCATGGCGGTGATGTCCGCCCGCCGGGCGCGCTCGTATTGCCCGAGCACGTCGGCGCCGCCCGGATCCATGCCGAGCCGCATGGAATCGGTGACGATTTCCGCCAGCGCCGCCACGTCGTGCAGGCCGAGATTCAGGCCCTGCCCGGCAATGGGATGGATGAGATGGGCCGCGTCGCCCAGGAGCGCGAGACGCTCGCCCACGAAGGAGCGCGCCACCCCGAAAGCCAACGGATAGGCCTGCGGCTTGGTCTCGAAGGCGATCGTGCCGAGCTGCAGCCCGAACCGCTTCTCCAGTTCCGCCAGCAGGTCCTCGGGGCGGGATTCCAGCAGGGCGGGCACGTTCTCGCTGCGCTCCGTCCACACGATGGAGGAGCGGTGCTGGACGGTCCCGTCGGGGCGGACGTGATCCTTGAGGGGCAGGATCGCGAAGGGCCCTCCGGGCAGGAAGTGCTCCACCGCCCTGCCCTCGTGATCGCGCTCGTGCGAGATCGTGGCGACGATGCCGGACTGATTGTAGGGCCAGGTGATCCAGCCGATGCCAGCCTGCTCCCTCAGGCGCGAGCGCGCGCCGTCCGCGGCCACGAGAAGAGCGGCGGAGATCGTCCCGCCGCCCGCCAGCATGATCTCGGTGCGGGCGCCTTCGACGGAAAATCCCCTCACGCCCTCGGGCCTCAGGTCCACGCCGCTGTCGCGGCACGCATCGAGCAGGAGCGCCGTGAGGTCTCCGGAGGTGACCATATGGGCGAAGGGCTCGCCCTCCACCTTGCCTTCGAAGGTCAGGAACGTGGGCCTGACCGGATCCTGCAGGCTGGAATCGGTGATCACCATGTCGAGGATCGGCTGAGCCCTGTCGGCGACCTTGTCCCAGAGGCCCAGGGCCTCGAACATCCGCCGCGCAGCCGCCGCGATGGCGAAGGAGCGCCGGTCCCCGTGGGGATCGCGGGTGAGCGCCGGATCGCACATGACCACGTCGACTCCATCGGCCAGCGCGCGCTTGAGGGCGAGGGACAGGGAGAGTCCGGCCAGCCCGCCGCCTGCGATGACTATGCGCGACCGCTCCGCGCCCGCTGCTGCAGCCATGTTGTTCTCCTCGCTATCGAAGCGGCCCATCGGAACGCACCGCTTCGTCCTGCACCGCGTTGACTCTACTAGGTTGGGTGTCAGCGATCCATTGACCAGCGTCAAGCTTGACCTTCTCGCACGGCTCGCCGATGGATGATGCTTCCCAGTTGGAGGATGACCGATTCATGTCCCGCGCCGTGACAGACCTTCTCTCCATTCTCGACCTCGAGCAGCTCGAGGTGAACCTGTTCCGCGGCCAGAGCCCGAAGAGCGGCTGGCAGAGGGTCTTCGGGGGGCAGGTGATCGGGCAGTCGCTGGTCGCCGCCACCCGCACGGCGAACGGGCGCCATCCGCATTCGCTCCATTGCTATTTCATGCTGCCGGGCGATCCCAAGGTTCCGATCATCTACGATGTCGACCGCATCCGCGACGGCAAGAGCTTCACGACCCGCCGGGTGGTGGCCACCCAGCACGGGCAGGCGATCTTCTCCATGTCGGCCTCGTTCCAGGTGGATGAGGGCGGCTTCGAGCATCAGGCCGAGATGCCGAAAGTTCCGGGCCCGGACGAGCTCCCGTCCGAGGAGGAGGTGAAGGGCGGCCTGCTGCTCCAGATGCCGGAGCCCATGCGCACCTATTACGAGCGCGAGCGCCCCCTCGAAATCCGCCCGGTCGAGATCAAGCGCTACACCTCCCGCGATCCCGGCGAGCCGCGCTTCCACGTCTGGATCAAGACCACCGGCCAGCTTCCGGACGATCCCGCCATCCATCAAAGCGTCCTGGCCTATGCGTCCGACATGACGCTCCTCGACACGTCCCTCATCCCCCATGGCCGGACGGTGTTCGACCCGACCGTCCAGGCGGCGAGCCTTGATCACGCCATGTGGTTTCACCGCCCCTTCCGGGCCGACGAATGGCTGCTCTACGCCCAGGACACCCCCAACGCCTCAGGAGCGCGCGGCTTCTCCCGTGGCCTGATCTTCAGGCAGGACGGCACCCTCGTGGCCTCGGTCGCCCAGGAGGGCCTCATCCGCGACCGCTCCGCTTGAATGACGGCCCGGGAACAGAGCACGGATCTCCTCCCCCTTGTGGGGAGGGGCTGAATGTGGGAGCCGGAAGGTCGGAACGCTGCGCATCACCCTGACAGCTCGACGGCCGAACGGCGTCATGGCCGGACTCGTCCCGGCCATCCCCGTATTGTGCGCTTTGTGATTCGCAGCTCGGGATCACCGGCACAGGACCCGTGACGACGTGAGAGCGAACTGACGAGGCCCGCGCATTTCGGGAACGCTCCTCAGAGCACTTGCCCAAGAATTAATCAAACAGGGCTTTTTCTGGCCATTTGCAACCTGCTCAGGAAAGAGGCAGAGCAGCCGCGCCCTGCCGGACGGACTTGGCACGATCATTGCATACCCCCTCCCGACACCTGCCCTGAGCGGCGGGTTCATGTGGAAACCATGGCTCGACGATGTCGGGCCAGCGTCTCAAAGGGGGGCCAACCCATGAAAATCGTGATGGCGGTCATCAAGCCGTTCAAGCTGGAGGAGGTGCGCGACGCCCTCACCGCGCTCGGCGTGCACGGGCTCACGGTGACCGAAGTGAAGGGATACGGACGGCAGAAGGGCCACACGGAAATCTACCGCGGCGCCGAATATGCCGTGAGCTTCCTGCCAAAACTGAAAATCGAGGTCGCGGTGGCATCCGACCTCGTGTCGCAGGTCATCGACGCGATCTCCGCAGCCGCGCGCACGGGCCAGATCGGCGACGGCAAGATCTTCGTCACATCCCTCGAGAAGGCGGTCCGCATCCGCACAGGCGAGACCGATTCCGACGCTCTGTAACCCCTTTCCCCCTGTTTTCCGGAGTTCCGATCCGATGAAGTTCCGTCATTCCATTCTGCCCGCGCTCGGCGCGCTGGCCCTGGGCCTCGCCGCCGAACCCGCCCTCGCGCAGGACGCGGCCGCTGCCGCACCCACCGTCAACAAGGGCGACACCGCCTGGATGCTCGTCTCCACGATCCTCGTGATCCTCATGACGATCCCGGGCCTTGCCCTGTTCTATGGCGGCCTCGTGCGCACCAAGAACATGCTCTCCGTCCTCATGCAGGTCTTCGCAGTGTTCAGCCTGGTGGCGATCCTGTGGGTCGCTTACGGCTATTCGCTCGCCTTCACGTCCGGCGGCGAAGGGCTCCTCGGCGGCGTCATCGGCGGCTTCTCCAAGGCGTTCCTGGCGGGCGTGACCGGCGATTCCACGGCCGACACCTTCACGGCGGGCGTGGCGATTCCGGAATTCACCTTCATCGCCTTCCAGCTGACCTTCGCGGCGATCACTCCGGCCCTGATCGTCGGCGCCTTCGCCGAGCGCATCAAGTTCTCGGCGGTGATGCTGTTCACGGCCCTGTGGGTCACCTTCGTCTACTTCCCCATGGCCCACATGGTGTGGTTCTCGGAGGGCTATCTGTTCGCCCTCG
>DASRWK010000151.1:0-6543 GCA_035776715.1 Microvirga sp. | reverse complement strand
CGCGACGGGGACCTATTCGATTCCGCAGCGTGGATAGGCCTGAGCATCATGAGGCCGTTTGCTGTCGAGCCGCGTTCAGGGAATCGTCGATCTCCCGCGCCCGGACGGCCGCCGGTCGCGAACTGATCCGCCGCCAATAGGCTTCGAGCGCGGGGCGTTTCTCGAGGGTACCGAACATCATGCCCCAGCCTATCTGCGAGCCGACATAGACGTCCGCGGCGCTGAAGCGGTCGCCGGCGATGTATTCGGATTGGGTGACGGCATATTCCAGGGCGTTCACGACGTCGGCCGGGCCGCCATAGCCGACCATGGCACGTCGCTCGTCAGGCACTTCGAAGCCCAAGGCCTTGTTGCTGACGGCGGCCTCGACCGGGCCGGCGGCAAAGAACATCCAACGGTAATAGGGGCCGCGGCGGAGGTCGCCGGATGGTGGCGCAAGCCCAGCCTCCGGGAAGGCATCGGCCAGATAGGCGCAGATGGCTGCGGCTTCCGTTACGACAGTGCCCTTGTGGATGATCGTCGGCACCTTGCCCATGGGATTGAATGCGAGAAAGTCCGGGCTCTTCATGGTGGTGCCGAATTCCAGTATCTCCGTCCGGTAGGGCTGGCCGACCTCTTCCAGCATCCAACGGACGATTCGTCCGCGCGACATGGGGTTCGTGTAGAAAATGAGGTCTTCGGCCATCGTCGGTCCTCGCAGCGGGGCAGGGAAGGAACGACGATAGTCTTGGGGAAATGAGGATGCAATCGAGCGCGACCCGATGTGGTTTTAAAATACCACATATGCGGTATAGAAATACCTACGATCTTTAACATATTGAAATATATCGTCTTTTTCACAGATTCTCCTCATGCAATTGTCGTTGACTTGCGGCTTCAAAATCACTAAACACTCTCTCACTCGCCGTCGCATCTCGCGGCGGTTTGTCGTTTCAGAACCTGAGCCCTGACGGGCTCCAACGGGAAACAGCGCAATGAAGACTACGACTTCGCTGAAGCCCGCCGAGGTCGAGAAGAAGTGGGTTTTGATCGACGCGGAGGGCCTCGTTGTGGGCCGTCTCGCTTCGATCGTTGCCATGCGCCTGCGTGGCAAGCACAAGGCGAACTACACGCCCCACGTCGACTGCGGCGACAATGTTATCGTCATCAACGCCGACAAGGTGGTGTTCACCGGCCGCAAGCGCGAGCAGAAGGTGTACTACCATCACACCGGTTATCCGGGCGGCATCAAGGAGCGCACCGCCAAGTTCATCCTGGACGGCCGCTTCCCTGAGCGCGTGGTCGAGAAGGCCGTGGAGCGCATGCTCCCCCGCGGCCCGCTTTTCCGCCAGATCATGGGCAACCTGCGCGTCTATGGCGGCGCTGAGCATCCGCACACCGCTCAGCAGCCGGAAGTCCTGGACGTGGCTGCCCTCAATGCCAAGAACGTGAGGGCCTAATCCATGGCGACCCTTCAGTCTCTCGCCGATCTGGGCCAGAACACCCAGACCGCCGCTCCGGAAGCTCCGAAGCATGTCCAGAAGCTCGACTCGCTCGGTCGCGCTTACGCCACCGGCAAGCGTAAGGACGCTGTCGCCCGCGTGTGGATCAAGCCCGGCTCCGGCAAGATCACCATCAACGACCGTGCCGTCGAGGTTTACTTCGCCCGTCCGGTTCTCCGCCTGATCCTGTCGCAGCCGCTGCAGGTCGCTCAGCGCGAAGGCCAGTACGACATCGTCGTGAACGTCAACGGCGGCGGTCTCTCCGGCCAGGCCGGCGCTGTCCGTCACGGCCTCGCCAAGGCGCTGACCTACTATGAGCCGGAGCTTCGCGGCCCGCTCAAAAAGGAAGGCTTCCTGACCCGCGATCCGCGCGTCGTCGAGCGCAAGAAGTACGGCAAGAAGAAAGCCCGCCGCAGCTTCCAGTTCTCGAAGCGCTAATCGCTTCCAGAATATTCGTTACGAAAAGGGCGGCCTCCGGGTTGCCCTTTTTGTTGGCCTCTAGGGCTGTTTCCACTTGCGTGGAATCAGCTCTCTTCTTTGCGCCATCGCATTTACTGGTGGCGAACCGGATCCACTTCGCCGAAAAATACTCTAAGGCTGGACTTGCTGACACGGCACATCTGGAACCTTAAACGATCGGCATGGACCAGAGCCTCTTCTTCATCCGGCGCCGAATGATGGCCGCCCCGGCGCATGTGCGATGACGACTGTCCAAGGCCTGCCCGCAAGCCGTGCCTCAGCGCGGCTTTTTTGTTTTCCAAGAACCTTATCGGCGCTATTGGCTTTAGCCTTGTTGACCGCCACAGGTGAATCGGATCGACCATGACGAGCATGTCCCAGAACTCAAGCGCTCTCAGCCAAGGCATCAAGACCGTCTTCATCGACGGTGAGGCGGGCACCACGGGCCTGGGCATCCGCGAGCGCCTGGAAGGGGTGCCGGGCGTCGCCATCCGGAGCATCGATCCCGCGCGCCGCAAGGACCCGGAGGCGAAGCGCGAAATTCTGGCGGATGTCGATCTCGTGGTGCTCTGCCTGCATGACGATGCGGCCCGGGAGACGGTCGCCCTCGTCGATGGCTTGAGCGGCCGCAAGCCGAAGATCCTCGATGCGAGCACCGCGCACCGGGTCGCACCCGGCTGGGTCTATGGCTTCGCGGAACTGGCGTCCGGGCAGAAACAGGCGGTCGCGTCGGCAGAGCGCGTCGCCAACCCGGGTTGCTATCCCACAGGCGCCATCGCGCTCCTGCGGCCGCTCATCGATGCCGGCCTTGTCCCGGCCGATTACCCGATCAGCGTGAACGCGGTCAGCGGCTACAGCGGCGGCGGACGCACGATGATCGAGGCCTACGAGGCCGGCACCGCTCCGGCCTTCGAACTGTACGGCCTCGGCTTCGAGCACAAGCACGTGCCTGAACTGCAGAAATATACCGGCCTGGCCCGGCGTCCCATCTTCATTCCCTCCGTCGGAAACTTCCGTCAGGGCATGCTGGTGAGCGTGCCGCTTCATCTCGATCTGCTGGCGGGCAGGCCGCAGGCGAGGGACCTCGAGGGGGCGCTCATGGAGCGTTACCAGGGCGGGGGGCTCGTCAGCGTGGTGCCCACGATCCGCGAGGGCAAGAAGATCGAGCGCATCGAACCCGAGGCGCTCAACGGCACGGACCGGCTGGAGCTCTTCGTCTTCCAGCACGACAGCTACAATCACGCCGCGCTGGTGGCCCGGCTCGACAATCTCGGCAAGGGTGCGTCGGGTGCCGCCGTGCAGAATATCCAGCTCATGCTGGGCTTGGCTTGAGAGGGCGCTTTACGTCGGTCGCTCCGGGCCTTGTGCCGGTGATCCGGATTGCCTGAGGCGCGCCGGTCTCCCAGATCGAGACGGCCTTCCCCCGATCAGGTCCGGGGAAGGCCATGGCGGCGGAATGTGCGTGCGATCTTAGCGCATCGTGCGAAAGGGTGGATCCGGCTTTTCGCGCCAAACGATGCGGTGCTTGAAGCCTGAAGCATCGGATGGCCCTCAAAAGCGCAAATCCACTTATGGGTCCGATGCTCTAGTGCCCCTTCCGGCCTTTGCTCGTATCGGGCGGATTGTCCTCGAAGGCGACGAGGCGCTGGCGCTGTTCGCCGAGACCTTCGATGCCGAGGCTCATGACGTCCCCTGCCTTCAGGTAGCGCGGCGGCTTCATGCCCATGCCGACGCCGGGAGGAGTGCCGGTGGTGATCACGTCGCCGGGTTCGAGGCTCATGAAATGCGAGACGTAAGAGACGATCTGCGCCACGTTGAAGATCATGGTCCTGGTGGAGCCCGTCTGCATGCGCTCGCCGTTCACGTCGAGCCACATGGAGAGGTTCTGCGGGTCCGGAATTTCGTCCCTGGTCACGAGCCAGGGGCCGAGAGGGCCGAAAGTCGGGCAGCCCTTGCCCTTGGTCCAGGTGCCGCCGCGCTCCAACTGGTATTCCCGTTCGGAGACGTCATTGCATACGCAGTATCCGGCCACGAATTCCAGGGATTCGTTGGCCGCGACATAGGACGCGCGCTCGCCGATCACGATGGCGAGCTCCACCTCCCAATCGGTCCTCTGGGACTTGCGGGGGATGATGACGTCGTCGTTCGGTCCGACGATGCAGGAGGGGGCCTTGTTGAAGAGGATGGGCTCCGCCGGAATGGGCGCGCCCGTCTCGGCGGCGTGATCGGCATAGTTCAGGCCGATGGCGATGAAGTTCCGCACCTGGCCGACGCAGGCGCCGAGGCGCTGCCCGGACGGTGCGAGTGGGAGAGTGCTCGGGTCGAGGTTGCGAATACGCGAGAGGCTCTCCTGCGACAGGACCGCACCCGTGATGTCCGGGACCGTACCCGAGAGGTCACGGATGTTCCCTTGGGCATCGACAAGTCCCGGTTTCTCCTGTCCAGGCTCTCCAAATCTCACCAGCTTCATCAAATTCTCCTCTCGTAACGGCATGCTCCTATTTGGCGCATGCGCATCCGCCTACAATGCATCTTCTCCTCTCAAATCTGTTGCCGTTATGCCACGAGCTCGGAGAAAGCGCGGGATTTCCCCGGTGACGAACGATGTAGCAGAATTGCAATTCCGACGCTCAAATACCGTTGTTTACATGTGAACCAATCGTAATGGATCGTATTGGTCAAAGCTGTTCTTGAAAGTCTTCATGTAGTCGTCAGAAACGTCGCGTAGTATTTCAACGACCTCGGAACAGGCCTGCGGGCGGGCCAGGAGATTGCGGCCAAAATAAAGCATGGCACATTGGAGCCAACGCGGGATTCCCGCAAAAACAGAAAAGGGCAGGAAGCTTCCATGAGCCGTTTCAATCGTTCTTTGTCCCTCGCCGCCGTCTCCGTCGCAGCTCTCATGGCCGCTCACGGCGGTGCCCAGGCCGGTGCCTTCGGCCTGCGTGAGCAGAGCGCCACGGCGCAGGGCTTCTCCTTCGCGGGTGCCGCTTCCGGTTCGGGCGGCCTGTCGTCCATGTACTGGAACCCCGCCGTCATCACGATGGCGCCGGGCTGGCAGAGCGAGTGGCATGCATCCCTGATCATTCCCCGGGTCTACATCAATCCGCTGCCGTCCGTCCCGACCTTCGCGTTCGGCGCGTCTGGCGATATCGGCCAGGACGCGATCGTTCCGGCAAGCTACGCCTCGTATCAGGTCAACGACATGCTGTGGGTCGGCCTGTCCACCAGTTCGCCATACGGCCTCGTGACCGACCCGCGGACGAACTGGTCCGGTCAGCTTTACTCGCGCTCGTCGAAGATCTTCTCCGTGAACGTGAACCCGGTCATCGGCGTCAAGGTGAACGACTGGTTCTCGTTCGCAGTCGGTCCGTCCCTGCAATATTTCGACATCACGCTGAAGCGGGCGGCGCCGTTCCCGGGCGCTCCTGCGGGATCCGCGGTTTTGCCGGGCGCTCCCAGTGCGACTCTCGAGGGCGACGACATTGGCTTCGGCTTCACGGCCGGCGTAACGATCACGCCATTTGCCGGCACGACGATCGGCCTTGGCTATCGTTCGCAGGTCGAGCATGAACTCGAGGGGACGCTGTCGGCTCCTTTCGGATCCATCGGACCGTTCTCCCGGCTCCCGATCACCGCAAAGCTGAAGACCCCGGATCAGGTGACCGTCGGCATCTCGCAGGCGGTCACGCCCGCCATGACGGTCCATGCGGGCTTCGAGTGGACGAACTGGAGCGTTCTTAACACGCCTCTTGTGGTCGGCCCCACGGGAGCGGCCGTTACGGACATTCCGCTCAATTACGACGACGGCTTCTTCTATTCCCTCGGCTTCGATTACAAGCTCAACGATCAGTGGGTCCTGCGGGCTGGCGTGGCTTACGAGGAATCGCCGATCGACACGGAAATCCGTTCCACCCGTCTGCCCGACAACGACCGTATCTGGGCCTCGATCGGTCTCGGATATCGGTGGAGCGACCAGCTGTCGTTCGATATCTCCTACACGCACATCTTCGCGAAGGAGACGGATATCCGCATCCTTCCCGGACAACAGGACTTCGAAGGCCTGCCGTTCGTGGCTGATGTGGACTCGGACGTCGACATCATCTCGGCCGCCATCAAATATCGCTGGGACAACCCGGCCAAGGCAATTCCGGCTCCGATCGTCCGCAAGTACTGAGAGGCGAGAGGTTTGCAACAGGAAGGCCGGCGGCGACGCCGGCCTTTTCTTTCGCATATATGAAGTTAGGGCACTCTTTAGAGGTCCGGGCCCGCCGCGCGGGCGACAAATGCGGGTCCGGCCAGGAGGAGAGGCGCATCCACGCAAGGGGGAGCGGGCTCGTCGAGCCGGAAGCCTCAGGCCTTTGCCAGGACGTAAGTGCCCGGCGCATCGCAAAGCGGTTCCAGCTTGCCGCCTCCCGGTTCTCGGGCGGGAACTTTCTTGGGGGCCTGCTTCTCGATCCACGAGAACCAATAGGGCCACCATGAGCCCGGAGTCTCCCTGGCATTCGCCAGCCAGTCGTCCAGCTCGCCCTCGACGGGGCCGCCGGTCCAGAACTGGTACTTCTGCTTGTTGGGTGCGTTCACAACGCCCGCGATATGGCCC
>DASRWK010000150.1:0-5234 GCA_035776715.1 Microvirga sp. | reverse complement strand
ATCGGGGCATCACGCACAGGCTCTACGGCGGCGACGAGTCATACCGCCTCAAGCAGGAAATCGTGCTCGGCATCGGCGGCGAGCACGTTCTGAGATCGCTGGGTTTCAACATTGAAACATACCATCTCAACGAGGGGCACGCCGCCCTTCTGCCTCTCGCGCTGCTCCGGCGAGAGGCGCAGGCCTCGAGCAGGGAGCATAACCTCGATGCGGTTAGAAAACGCTGCGTCTTCACCACTCATACGCCTGTGGAGGCAGGTCGCGATCGTTTCAGCTATGAGCAGGTCGCATGCATTCTCGGGGAATTCGTCGAGTTCGACCGGCTGAAGGCGCTTGCTGGCGACGACCAGCTCGACATGACGCGGCTTGCCCTGAATCTCAGCTCATACGTGAATGGCGTGTCTCACCGCCATGCCGAGACGGTCCGGCGCATGTTCCCGGAACATTCCGTTCACGCCGTGACGAACGGGATTCATGTGGCACAATGGGCGCACCCTGCATTCGCACGCTTGTTCCGCGAAGTTGCTCCGAACTGGGACGTGCAGCCCGAAACCCTAGCGGGCGCCGTCCATTTGGCCGATGATGCCGTCTGGCGTGCACACGAGGAGGCAAAAGGAGGGCTCCTCGCCCTGGTGCAGAAGAAGACCGGAAAGCGGTTCGACCCGGAGCGCCCGATCATCGGTTATGCGCGCCGCATGACAGGGTACAAGCGGGCGGGTCTGCTGTTCAGCGATGTGTCCCGGCTCCTGGAGATCTATCGACGCTATCCATTTCAGATCGTCCTGTCCGGAAAGGCCCATCCCCGCGATAAAAGTGGCAAAGAGCTGATTCACGATATCGCACGACAGGCGCACCACGGGGGCATCCCCATAGCCTTCCTGCCCGATTACGACATGGACATGGCCAAGGTCATCGTCGCGGGCAGCGACATATGGCTGAACACGCCCTTGCCGCCGCTCGAGGCTTCGGGCACCAGCGGCATGAAAGCTGCTATCAACGGAGTTCTGAACCTCAGCACGCTTGACGGATGGTGGCTCGAAGGCTGCGAGGACGGTGTCACGGGCTGGGGCATCGGACAGGATCGGATGCCGGAAGAGCATGCGCAAGCTCTCTACGAGATCCTCGAGGGCACTGTCCTGCCCCTGTACTTCAAGAACACGCCTGCCTGGATCGGCATGATGAAGTACGCAATCTCGAAGATCGGTCCTGTGTTCAACGCCCAGCGCATGATGCTGGCCTACGCCCGGGAAGCCTATGGGCTTCTCTCCCCCGGCGGGAATGTCGCCGATCAGCGACGCTCCTGAAGAAGTTCGATCTGCATCTCCTGGATTTCGGCGAGCCTCTCCCATTGCCGTGAGATCAGGTGATCGACTTTCTCATGCAGGTGCCGGATTTCCAGCTCCGCCTTGAGGTTGATCCGATAGTCGTTGAGCGATCGCAGGCGGTCTTTTGCCTCCTGGCGTTTCTGACTCATCATGATGATGGGAGCCTGGACGGCGGCAAGACATGACAGGACGAGGTTGAGAAGGATGTAGGGGTACGGGTCGAAGGCGTCCCCGCCTCGGAGCGCATTGATCCCGATCCATCCGGCGAGCACGAGGCCGAAGGTGATGAGGAAGGTCCAGCTGCCGCCGAACCCAGCGAGCCGGTCCGAGAGGCGCTCTCCGAGGGTGCGGCGCTTATCATAGGCCTCTTCCGTATTGGCCGTCACCGTTCCTCCCTCGGCGAGGCTGCGCGCCACTTCCTGATCGAGCCTCGTCAGTTCCCCGCGCTCCTGCCGAAGCAGATCCTCCACGTAGAGCATGCGGTATCGGTCGGCGGCCGCGTGGCTGATGCGGGACTCGGGTGTGAGAGATGGGTACTCTTTGAGGATGCGGTCCACGATTGCAGGACGCAGGTGATCGAGGATGACGGAATCCCGATGGGAAAAGCTCTCCCCGGTTATTGGACAGGTCGAGATGGTTGACGGCGAGGTCCGGGACGTCATGAATTGTCCTCCGCGGATCGGGCGGATCGGTTGGCATAGATCAAACGTAACGCCGTAGGATCCCGAGTATATAGCCGCATCCGCTCCGGCCGGAGCTCGTCATGTCAGAACAGGTGTGCCTTGTCGCTTCGCATTCACTTCCATGGCGCCGCCCATGCCGTCACGGGCTCCTGTTTCCTTCTGGAGACGGACGAGGCCCGCGTGCTTGTCGATTGCGGCATGTTTCAGGGCGCGAAGTCCGAAAAAGAGCTGAATTACCGTCCCTTTCCGTTCAGGCCGTCACGGCTGGACGCCCTCTGTCTGACCCATGCCCACATCGATCATACGGGCCTCGTTCCGAAGCTCGTGAAGGCCGGTTTCACGGGGCCGATCTACGCGACTCCCGCCACGGCGGACCTCGCGTCCATCATGCTCCCGGATTCCGGGCACATCCAGGAACTCGAGGTGGACCAGCTCAACAGGCGCAACAGCCGCCGCGGTCGCCCGACGGTGACGCCGATCTATACGGCGGAAGATGCCGTGTCCTGTCTCGGTCAGTTCCGGCCCATACCCTATGGTAAATGGCGGGCCGTCGCGCCCGGGTTCAAGGTGCGTTACTGGAACGCGGGACATCTCCTGGGCTCGGCTTCCATCGAAATCGAAATCGCCTCGCGTGGAAGCGATAAGCCTGTCCGTCTCCTGTTCTCTGGCGATATCGGACCCGACTTCAAACTCCTGCAGCCGGAGCCGGAAGGCCCCCGTGATCTCGACTACGTGGTCATGGAATCGACCTATGGCGACACGGACCGCGCCGGCATCACCATCGAGCGCCGCCGCCGGATGTTGAGGGATGAGGTGAAGGCCGCCATGAGACCCAGCGGCGCGCTACTCATCCCCTCCTTTGCCGTCGAGCGGACCCAGGAGATCCTCGTCGATCTCCTTGAACTCATGGAGGCGGGCGAACTGCCTGAAATTCCGGTTTTCATCGACTCGCCCCTCGCCGTGAAGGCCAGCGCCATCTTCAAGAAACACGCGGCTCGACTTCGCAGCGGCCGCGATCTGATTGAGGCTCTGGAATCCCGCTGGGTCCGCTTCACGGAAAGCGTGGAGCAGAGCAAGGCCATCGACCGGATACGCAGCTTCCATATCATGATCGCCGCGAGCGGCATGTGCGAGGCCGGGCGCATCCGCCATCATCTGAAGGCCTGGCTCTGGCGCGAGGAGGCGACGGTTCTCTTCGTCGGCTATCAGGCGCAAGGAACCCTCGGGCGAATCCTTCAGGAAGGCGCCTCGCAGGTCCGCATCCAGGGTGAGGATGTCCGGGTCAGAGCACGGATACGGAGTCTCGATTTCTATTCGGGTCATGCGGATGGGCCGGAGATGAGAACCTGGCTCACCGAGCGTCTGCCTGTCCGGCGAGGCGTCTTTCTGGTTCATGGCGAGGAGATGCCTCTCAAATCCCTGCAGGAATCCCTGGGCGGGGTCGTTCCGGCAGAGCGTGTGATCGCGCCCAATCTCGATGACATCTATGAGCTATCAGGAGCCAGGGCCGTTCTCGTCGACCATCACGAGCGTCGACTGGAGCCCTCGGCCGTAGGGCATCAGGATTGGAGCAATGAATATTCCCAGCTCCTGCTCGCCATCAACGACGCTCTCGAGAATGCTGCGGACAAGCGGGCCAAGGCCGTGATCCTCCGGCGCCTCCACCGCGCCTTAAAGGAAGGCGCCGCTGAGGCTCTATAGAAGCGGGGAGGGGGGACGCGGCCGCATAAGGACGGTCTGCCGGATTTTCTCTCGGCTGTCGGTCCCCGTGAAACCGCGCCCCTCGGATTCACCCTAATCTCGCCCAGAGCAGGCACCATTCTAAGGGGAACGTAGGGCTCGGCAGCAAGGATTGCAGTCCCTTCCATGCGGCCGTCAGGCCGTTGAGGCCGAAAGGGTGACGGAGGCATGGTCATGTGGCGTTCGTGCATTGTTGTTCTCACGTTTGTCCTGGGCGCCCAACCTGTCCGGGCGCAGGAGGGACGCGTTGAGCGCGGGCGCACATTCGTGCAGACGAATTGCTCCACGTGTCATGCCGTCGGCCGCGCCGGGGAAAGCCCGCTCGCGGAAGCTCCGCCCTTCCGGACGCTTCAGAGACGGTATCCTCTCGAATATCTGGCGGAGGCGCTGGCGGAGGGCATCACCACGGGCCACCCGTCCATGCCGGAGTTTCAACTCGATGCCGCCCAGATCAGCGATGTGCTCGCCTATCTTCAGTCGATCCAGGAATAGGATACCAGCTCGTCCAGGAGACGAGGCGGTGACATTTGTCAAGATGCGAGGAGGATGATGCTCAGTTGGATCGTTCGCATCGTCATGATTGTGGCTGGCGTGGTGACAGGTCTATTCCTGGCCAAAGACGCTCCGCTCTTCGGAGTGGTGCAGACGATGGTGATGCTTCTCCTGATTGCACTGTTCGTCGCTGCCTTGGCGTTCTGGCCGGAGAGGTGGACGTTCCGGCGACGCCGGGGAGCGCTGATCGGCTGAATTCCCGAGCATTGCACAGCAGGATCTCCTGCTGTGCAATCCCGGCTTCCGCAACGGCGTCCTTAACGGCCCCAGCGCAGGACCATCGGATCGAGCCGGCTTGCAATTTCGATGAGGCCCTTGCGGGTCTCGGGATGCAGCGGCTGAAGCGGGTGGCGGACCGCCTCCGACCTGATCACGCCGCCCTCCTTCATCAGCGCCTTCGCGGCAGAGAGGCCGCATTGCCGGTTCTCGTAATTGATCAGCGGCAGCCAGCGCTCATAGGCGGCCGCAGCCGCCTCGCGATCGCCCGCGAAATACGGATCGATGATCTGGCGGATGCCGTCCGGGTAGGCCCCGCCCGTCATCGCACCGGTCGCGCCCGCATCGAGATCGGCCATGAGGGTGATCGCCTCCTCGCCGTCCCAGGGACCCTCGATGGCGTCGCCCCCCAAGGCGATGATTTCGCGCAGCTTGTTGGCCGTCCCCGCGACTTCGATCTTGAAGTATGAGACGTTGGCGATCTCCTTGGCCATGCGGGCAAGGAAGGACGGGGACATCGAGGTGCCCGCCATGGGGGCGTCCTGGATCATGATCGGAATGTCGATGGCGTCGGACACTCTCCGGAAGAACTCATGGATGCCTGCCTCCGACACGCGCAACGTCGCACCGTAGAAGGGCGCCATGATCATCACCATGGCAGCCCCGGCTTCCTGCGCCCGCCTGGAGCGATCGGCGCAGATGTCCGTCGAAAAATGGC
>DASRWK010000149.1:0-5412 GCA_035776715.1 Microvirga sp. | reverse complement strand
CCGGAGCGCACGAGGTCGAGGGCCTGGCGCATCTCGGTCGCGTACCAGCGGTCGCCGTCGAGCGCGGGAGGGATGACCGCGCGGATCGCCTCCATGGCAGCGCGCGAGCCCCTGCCGAGCGGATGATCCGTGGCGAGCGGCTCCACGAGGGTGAGGGCCTGTGCGGCCATCAGCAGCTCGCCGGCCACGATCTGCTCCACGTTCTCCACGATGATCCGCGCCTTGCGCCCGCACCAGGTCGAGTTCGAGATGTGATCCTCCGCGTTGGACTTGCCCGGGATGGAATCCACCGAGCCGGGCGTCGCAAGTCCGCGGTTCTCCATGACCAGCGCGGACAGGGAGCATTGCACGGTGGCGAAGCCCGTATTGAGGCCGCGTTTCCCGGCCAGCAGATTGCGCGGCAGGCCGTAGGACATGGTGGGATCGATGAGGCGCGCGAGGCGGCGCTCGGAAATCGCGCCGAGATCGGCCATGGCGATGCTCAGGAAGTCCATGGCCTGCGCCATGTACTGCCCATGGAAGTGTCCGCCCGAGATCGACACGTAGCCGCCCTGCCCGTCCTCGAAGATGAGCGGATTGTCGGTGGCGGAGTTCATCTCCGTGCCGACGATGCGCTCCACATATTCGAGCGCCTCGACAACGGGTCCGTGGACCTGCGGCGTGCAGCGCAGCGAGTAGACATCCTGCACACGGGGGCTCGCCGGCGTGCCGGGCTGGCGCGGCTCGTCGGGAAAGACGATGTCACGCGCCCCTTGCGAGCAGCGCTTCGAGCCTTCGAGAATACGCAGGAGATTGCGCGCCACACGCGCCTGGCCCGGATGCGGGCGCGCCTCGTGCACGCGCGGGTCGAAGGCGGCCAGCTCCCCGCGCATCGCTTCGAGCGACAGGCACATGGCGATATCCGCATGCTTCAGAATGCGGCGCGCATCGCTCGTGGCGAGAGACGCAAGCGCAAGCGACGTGGTCGAGCCGTTGATGAGCGCGGAGGCATCCTTCGCGCCGAGCTCGAAGTCAGGCTCGAAGCCTGCCATGCGGATCGCCTCGCGCGCCGGCCTCACACGGCCCTGATAGACCATCTCCGCTTCCTCGAAGCCGCAGACCGCGCCAGCCATGTGGGCCAGCGGCGCGAGATCGCCCGAGGCGCCGACCGAGCCCTTCTGCGGGATGACCGGATGCAGCCCCGCGTTCAGAAAGGTCAGAAGGCGCTCGACGAGTTCCACGCGCGGGCCAGAATAGTTGGAGGCGAAGGCATTGGCGCGCAACAGCATCATGGCGCGCGTCACGTCCTCGGAAAAGGGCTCGCCGACGCCGGTGGCGTGGGCATAGACGGTCTTCTTCTGATAGGCCGCCATCTCGGCGATCAGCACCCGCTGATCCTTGAACAGCCCGACGCCGGTGTTGAAGGCGTACATGAGCGGCGCATCGTCATGCATCCACCTGCGGTCGATATAGGCGCGCGTGGCTGCAATCCGCTCGCGCGCCTCGGGCGCCAGCTCCGCTTGCGCGAAGCGTCCCTGGGCATCCGGGCGCGCTACACGCACCACATCCTGAATCCGAAGCGTTGCTCCGTCGAGCTTGACCGTCATCGCTATCCCTCACGTTCACATAAGGGATAATGGGGCGACCTCAAACGCGCAACAGCCGTTCCGAGGCTCGCCCGGAACGGCTGTTGCGGCAAACGGTCAAGCTATGGAGCGTCTTAGACCCGGCCCAGACGCTTGGTGGTCTGCGGGTCAAAGAGGTGGACATTGCCGGGATCGATGGACAGGGCCAGCTTGCGGGTATCCGCCGGGATCTGGCCCGTGGAAGCCTGCACCACGAATTCCGCGCCCGCGACCTTGCCGTGGAAGAGCTGGGTCGCGCCGAGTTCCTCGACGAAATCCACGTCCATGTCGAGGCTGCTGGCGCCGTGAGCACCGCCCGCCTGAACGTCCTCGGGACGCAGGCCCACCTCGATGGCAGAACCGGGAGCGAGGCCTTCGCGCATATCCGTGACGGCGATCGCCTGCCCGCCCACGGACACGCGGCCCGGGCCTTCCACCTTGCCGGGAAGGATGTTCATGGGCGGCGAGCCGATGAAGGTGGCGACGAAGCGCGTCTCAGGACGGCGGTAAACCTCCGAGGGAGATCCCACCTGCTCGATCTGGCCGCCGGACATCACCACGAGTTTGTCGGAGAGCGTCATGGCCTCGACCTGATCGTGCGTCACGTAGATCGAAGTCACGCCGAGAGCCTTCTGAAGGCGCTTGATCTCCACGCGCATCTGCACGCGCAGCTTGGCGTCGAGGTTGGACAGCGGCTCGTCGAAGAGGAACACCTGCGGCTTGCGCACAATGGCACGGCCCATCGCCACGCGCTGGCGCTGACCGCCGGAGAGGGCGCGCGGCTTGCGGTCGAGGAAGGGCTCGATGGCGAGAATGCGGGCGGCTTCCCTTACGCGCTTCTCGATCTCGTCCTTCGGTGTCTTTCTGTTGCGCAGCCCATAGGCCATGTTGTCGTAGACGCTCATGTGCGGATAGAGCGCGTAGTTCTGGAACACCATCGCAATGTCGCGATCGGCGGGCTCGACCTGGTTCACCACCCGGTCACCGATCCTGATCTCACCGCCGGATATCGTCTCCAGGCCCGCGATCATGCGAAGAAGGGTGGATTTGCCGCAGCCCGACGGGCCGACCAGCACGCAGAAAGAGCCGTCCTCGATTCCGAGCGAGACGCCTTTGACGGCCTCCACATTGCCCGCATAGATCTTTCGGACCGTATCGAGTGTTACCCCAGCCATTGGTTCATTCCTTTTCACGTCAGCCCGTGCAGCATGAGGCACCAGGCTGAAAAATTCCGATATTCCCTTGGAGGCCCTCCCACTGAAGCAGGAGGGGGAACGCGCGGGAGCCGCACGTCACTTCTCCGTTTCGACGAGACCCTTCACAAAGAGCCGCTGCATGAAGATCACCACCAGAACCGGCGGCACCATGGCGAGCACGGCCGTGGTCATCGCGATCTGCCACTCGGTCAGCGCGTCCGTGGTCGTGATCATCTTCTTGATGCCGATGACGATGGTCTGCATCGAGCTCTTGGTCGTGATCAGCAGCGGCCAGAGGTACTGGTTCCAGCCGTAGATGAACTGGATCACGAAGAGCGCCGCGATCGTCGTCAAGGAGAGCGGGAGCAGCGTGTCCTTGAAGAAGCGGAACGCGCCCGCACCGTCGATCTTCGAGGCCTCCAGCAGCTCGTCCGGGATCGTCATGAAGAACTGGCGGAAGAGGAGCGTGCCGGTGGCCGATGCGATCAGCGGCATGATGAGACCCGTATAGGTATCGAGCAGGCCCAGGTCAGCGACGATCTTGTAGGTCGGGTAGATACGCACTTCGACCGGCAGCATCAGCGTGATGAAGATGATCCAGAACGCCGTCTTGCGGAACGGGAACTTGAAATACACCACCGCATAGGCCGACAGGATCGAGATGATGATCTTACCGATCGCGATTCCCATCGCCATGATCATTGAGTTGACCATCATCATTGCAACAGGCTCGCGGGCCTGCTTGCCGCCATAGAACAGCGTGCGCGTGTAGTTCTCGACGGCCTGGTCGCCCGGGATCAGCGGCATATTGCCGTTGATGATCGTGGCTGCATCGAAGGTCGACGCCATGATGGCGAGGTAGACCGGGAAAGCCACCACGATGACGCCGATGACGAGCGTCAGGTAGGCCAGGAATTGGGCAAAGGGACGATTCTCGACCATCAGTACTGCACCTTGCGCTCGACGTAGCGGAACTGGATGGCGGTGAGTGCGATCACGATGACCATGAGGATCACCGACTGCGCGGCCGAGCCGCCGAGATCGCCGCCGAGGCGGCCGTCCGCATAAACCTTGTAGACGAGGGTCGTCGTCTGACCGGCGGGGCCTCCGCCCGTCACGGCATCGATGATGCCGAACGTCTCGAAGAACACGTAGACCACCGTGACGACGAGAAGGAAGAAGGTGGTGGGAGACAGAAGCGGGAAGACGATCGTCCAGAAGCGGCGCATGGGACCCGCGCCGTCGATGGCACCCGCCTCGATCACGCTCCTCGGAATGGCCTGAAGACCCGCGAGGAAGAAGAGGAAGTTGTAGCTGATATGCTTCCAGGTGGCGGAGAGCACCAATAGGATCATGGCATGCGTGCCGTTGAGCATCGGGTTCCAGTCGATGCCCGCCGCGCGGATGGGGCGCGCCAGCGTGCCCAGGGTCGGGTGGAACATGAAGATCCACAGGACGCCCGCGATGGCGGGAGCAACCGCATAGGGCCAGATCAGCAGCGTCTTGAAGGCATGGCCCCCGCGAATGTTCTTGTCCGCCTGGGTGGCGAGAAGGAGCGCGCAGGACAGCGAGAAGAAGGCAACGAGCGTCGAGAAGATCGCGGTCGTCACCATGGCCCGGTAATATTCGGGCTGCTCGAAGAGACCGGCGTAATTCTCAAATCCGACGAACTCGGACGCGAGGCCGAAGGCGTCCTCCCGGAGGAAGGATTGCCAGATGGCCTGGGAGGCCGGCCAGTAAAAGAAGATGACGGTGATCGCCATCTGCGGAAGGATCAGCAGCAGCGGCAGCGTCCAACCTGAAATATGAGCTCGTTTTTCCATCGCGCTTACGGTTGTCCGGTGATGGTGCAGATGACGGCATCCACCGGTCTGCGAGGTTATCTATAAGATCATCCCGGGCGGCTGTTCGGCCGCCCGGGATGAAAGGTCAACAATCAGCCAGCTTTAGCGGACGGTGCGCTCGAACTGACGCAGGATCTGGTTGCTGCGCGACACCGCGGCGTCGAGCGCATCCTTGGCAGGCTTCTGACCGGCGAGAGCCGCCTCGATCTCCTCGGAGATCACGTCGCGGATCTGAACCATGTTGCCGAAGCGCAGACCGCGGGAGTTCTCCGTCGGCTCCTTGTTGGTCAGCTCCTTCAGCGGTGTCTCCAGGACCGGGTTCTTCTCATAGAAGCCGGAGGCCTTCGTCTTCTCGTAGGCCGCCTTCGTGATCGGGAGGTAGCCCGATTCCTGGTGCAGCTTGGCCTGGCGGTCGGTGTCCGACAGGAACGCGAAGAACTTGGCGACGCCCTTGTACTCTTCGGCCGACTTGCCGCCCATGACCCACAGCGAAGCGCCGCCGATGATCGAGTTCTGCGGGGCGCCCTCGACATCCGGATAATACGGCATCAGGGTCGAAGTATAGTCGAATTTGGCATTCGCCTTCACGTTGCCGTAGAAGCCCGAGGAGGTGAGGAAGATCGCGCATTCGCCGGAGGTGAAGCGGCCTTCGCTCTTCGAGTCGCGGCCCGAGTAGTCGTAGGTCTTGTCCTTCTGCAGGTCGATGAGGTTCTGCAGGTGCTTCACGTGCAGCGGAGAGTTGAACTTCATCTCCGTGTCGAAACCGTC
>DASRWK010000148.1:0-4695 GCA_035776715.1 Microvirga sp. | reverse complement strand
ATGAGAATAGCGCCCGCAATGAACCCGCCAAGATGGGCAAACCAGCCGACGCCCTCATCTGCGCCGAAAAAGGCCGAGACGAACTGGACGGCAAACCAGAAGCCGATGGCCCAGTAGGCCGGAAGACGTAATGGGATTCCACCGAGGAACAGGGCCCATATCCGCACGCGCGGATACAGGATGACGTAGGCGGCCACGATACCCGACACGCCGCCCGAAGCGCCGATGAGAGGACGTTGCGGGGTGGGAAGGATGAAGGCATCCGGCAGGCTAGCTCCTGCCACATAGAACGATGCGACGGCATGCGTCAGGCTACCGATGACGCCGCACAGAAGGAAGAAGGCGAGGAAGCGCAGATGGCCCATCGCGTCCTCCACATTGTCGCCGAAAACCCACAGGAACAGCATGTTGCCGATCAGGTGAAACCATGATCCGTGCAGGAAGATGTTGGTGCCGAGAGTCATCCAGGCCGGCACGAAGGGATAGCCCTCGGGCAGGGTTTCGAAGCCGAACAGAACGGCCGGGATGAGGCCAAGGCCTCCTACCATCTCGTCGGGCCCGATGGGTCCGAAGACGAAGAGAAGGTGCATGAGCGTGCAGACCGCGATCAGAGATCGCGCGACGACCGGCGTTTTCATGTGCCGGAGAGGAACGCCGTCGTGAAGCGGAAGAAACATGATCCGCTCCTATAGTATCGGGCCCATGGGTGAAATCCACTTTTGGGAGTATGCGGCGTCTGTTCATTCCTTTGGGCGCGTCGCCGGGAATCCAGATCCGCAATCTGCGCGACGTGCTATCGGTTCTGGCCGGGAACCCACAGCACGTCCAAGGCGCCTTTGTCGTTGACGTAGCGCGAGGCTACAAAAAGGAAATCCGATAGTCGGTTGAGGTATTTCACGGATTCTTCCGACACCGACTCGTTCGGATTCTGCATGAGCTCGACCACCTTGCGCTCCGCCCGGCGGCAGACGGTGCGGGCCAGATGCAGGGCGGCGGCGGCATGGCTGCCGCCTGGCAGAACGAAGGAACGCAGAGGCGCGAGATCCGCATTCAGCTCGTCGATCTCTCTCTCGAGCCGGTCGACCTGGCCTTGGGTGATTCGGAGCGGCTCATAGGGAAGCGGCTTGTCCGTCTCCACTGTTGCGAGATCGGCGCCGAGGTCGAACAGATCGTTCTGAATGCGGCTCAGCATGGCATCGATCGGCTGTCCTCCGGTGTGCAGACGAGCCAGGCCGATGCAGGCGTTGGTTTCATCCACCGTGCCGAAGGCCTCGATGCGCAGGTCGTGCTTGGGTCGGCGCCCCCCGGCGGCAAGCGCCGTGGTGCCTTTGTCCCCGGTACGGGTATAGATGCGATTGAGAACGACCATGACGGGTCCGGCTTTGAGAGAATTCGTTAGAACGAATACCCAACCCGTGCGCCGACATTCGTCAAGCCCCGATTCTCGGAGCAGGAGCCGGCATTGGAGAGATGCTCGATCGTAGCCACCAGGCTCCAGTTGGCGGAGAGGCGCACGCCGACGGAGCCGGATTCACGAAAGAGAGGAGAGCAGCCCAGGGCCTGGCGATCCGCGAAGGGGTCGTTGACCTCCTTGCCGTTGTGGAACGCCCCGCCGATGCTGCCTTCGACGAACAGCGAGGGCGTGACGTCGAAGGTCCAGGTGAGACCCGTGTAGGCGAAGCTCGTCCGGTCGTCGAAATTCAGGCTGCCGCCGAAATGCGGACGGGGAATGAAATAGCTCGTGAACAGGTCTGACGCCGTGAAGGGCTTCGCGAGAAGGATTTCGCCGGTGAGGTTGGCCGAACCCTCATCGCCCTCGGGTCCCCAGGGATCCTGCGCGGAAAAGCCGATGCGGAATTCCGAGAGGAGGCTTGGCTGGGCGGATTGCTTCCTGGCGTCGGCAGCGAGGAGGCTCGTCGATCCTGCGAGAAGGATGAAGAGACCCAAGCCTATGGCTTTGCTGCCGTGCATTATAAAGGAATCCGCCGCTTGAAATGAGAGAGGCCATCAGGGTAGGCCCGTATGGCTAATGATCTCTTAATACAAACCGTGGCGGAAAAGTGTCAATACGGTGATGGCTAAACCGCTCTCCACCAGATAACGCCCATGATGACGATGATCGCCAGAAACTGAAGCAGGACGCGCATCCGCATGAGGTGCTGCGACCGGTTGGCGCTGCCGCCGCGCAGCATGTTGATGAGGCCGAGCAGCAGCACGAACGCAACGGCTAAAACCGCAATCGGCACGATAATGTCGGCAAAACTGGTCATTGGAATTCCATAGGTGGGGCTGGATCCGGCAATCCTCGATCCAGACGGGGAGGAGAAGGGAGCCTTAAGCTCCTGTCTCTGCCTCCCCTCTTAACCCTAAACCTAGTTCCTGCGAAGCAGCCGCTCGAAGTAATCGAGCTCTTCCTGCGGCCTTGCCGGATCTCCAAGCTTGCGCCGCAGCTCTTCCAGGATGCGCTGGGCCCGCTGGGCAGGCGACTCGTTAACGCTGGGGACGCCCTCGCGGCTGTTGTCCACATAGTCCCTGCTCCGGGTGGGGCGGCCCAGCGGATCGTTGTTCTGCTGTCCGGTCTGCCCGGGTCCCTGCGGCTCACCCTGGCCGGGCTGATCGCCTGCCTGCTGGTCGCCCTGGCCCTGCTGCATTTGCTGCATCTGCTGGGCCATGCCCTGCATGCCGCGGCGCAGGTTCTCGAGGGCGCGCCCTTGGGCATCGACGGCAGGACCGTCCTGGCCTTGGCCGAGAGCGCCCTCCGCATCGCGCATGGCGCCTTCGGCCTCGCCGAACCCCTCTTCGCTCTGCATGCCCATGCCTTCCATGCGCCTCTGCAGTTCCTGAAGCCGCTCGCGGAGAGCTTGCTGCCTTTGCTGGAGACCCTGCTCGTCGGCTCCGTTCTCGCCCTGCTCTTGGCCTTCGCCCTGCTGACCCTGTTGACGCTGGCCCTGCTGGCGTTGCCCTTGCTGGCGCTGACCCTGCCGGGGCGCATCGCGGTCGCCCTCCTGCATGCGTCGGTTCTGGCCCCGGCGGAACGTCTCGTCCCGCAGGTCCTGCTGCTCGCGCGTCATGTCCTCGAGATCGCGCATGGCCTGATTCATCTCGCGCGAGAGCGGGTCCGTCATGCGGCTGTTGGGCTGCGCCGTCTGCAGGTTCTCGAGGATGTTGCGCAGCTGTTCGAGAAGGCGCTGGGCCTCCGCCATGTCCCCGCGGCGCATGGCGTCCTCCATCTGCTGGAGCATGCGGTTGAGATCGTCCTGCGAGATCATCCGGTCGGGCGCGCGCTGGTTCTGATTGTCAGTCTGCTGCTGGTTCTGCTGCATGCGCTGGGCGAATTCGCGCAGGAATCTGTCCATTGCCTGCCGCAGCTCGTCCGTGAGGCGCTTGATCTCGTCGTCCGTCGCACCGCGCTCCATCGCTTCCTTCAGGCGCTCCTGCGCCGCGCGCAGCTGCTGCTCGGCGTCGGAGAGGTTCCCGTCCTCGATCTGAAGCGCCATGCTCCAGAGCCACTCGGCGACATCGAGCAGGGCTTCGTCGGTCTTGGCGACGCGCAGGCGCTCGGCGGCGGTGCGCAGGCCCAGGAACACGCCCCATTGCGGCGTGAACTCGGCAGGCTCGATGAGAAGCGCGTCGAGGGCGGTCTGCACACGCTTCCGGTCGTCGGGGGCGAGCACGAGGTTTCGGCGCTGTTCCACGAGGGCCTTCGCGAGCGGGTTGGTGAAGGGGCGCTGCGGGAGCGTGAAGGTGATGGCCTCGCTCGTCGCCTCCTGGCCGGCCTCGTCCTTGGCCTTGAGCCTGATCGTGACCGGCGCCCCAGCCCAGGGATGGTTCGTCAGATCGACGGGAGAACGGGTTTCCGGCGCGTTCTCCTCATGGCTGGGAAGGACGAGCGTGAGGGAAGGGGCCGCCACCAGGGAACGGCCCGTGCTGCCGTCGGCCTTCTCGACCTGGCCTTCGAGAGAGGCGATGCCGTAATCGTCCTTCCCCTTATAGACCAGGGTGAAGGTGCCCCGCGCATTGACCTCCGGCGGTCCGGTGAACGCGATTTCCGGAATGCGGTCGGGAATGGCTTCGAGCGTCAGCGTGACGCTGTGGGCAAAGCCTGTGCTGACGGTCAATTCGCCGCTGCCGTCGAGGGTGTAGCGCTCCTCGCGCAGATCCACGCGCTGGTTGTTCTTCGGCGGCAGGGCGGTCAGGCCCTTACCTGCCTTGATCTCCGCCGTGCCGTCACCGGCCACCCGGATGACGATGGTCGAACGGATGGGCGCGCGGAGAGACTGGCTCTTCGCGAGATCGATCATGAGCGGGGGCATGCGGGTGTAGAGCGGCGGGTCGATCCATCCGTCGATCCGGAAGGAGGGCGCCGAGGCTGAAATCTCGCGCCAGTCGAAGGCCGCCTTGAGACGGGATCCGATCTCCGGGCCCGCCACGAAGGCGCTCGTCACGAGGGCGAGAATGCCCGCCGCGCGCAGGGCGTAGCGGTCGCGCCGTGGCATATCGGGCCGGGGCGGAGCCACCCGCATCCGGGCAATGGCCTCCTCGGCGCGCCTGCGATGGAGCGACCAGAGCGCTCGCGTGCCGGGGTCGCTCGATCCGAGCGCCAGACTGTCGTCGAGCACCCGGGCCGGGCCGTGGGGCAGGCCCGTGTCGCGATCGAGGCGATCGAGCGCCCGCGTGCGGCTCGGCATGCGCAGG
>DASRWK010000147.1:0-2128 GCA_035776715.1 Microvirga sp. | reverse complement strand
AGAGCGTCCAGGGACGCGACAGGCACGAGATCGTAAGCCACCCCCGCCGAGTGGCGGCTCGGCACATGGCGCTCGAAGCCGATCTCCGTAGGATCAAGGCCAAGCGCCCAGGCGCAGGTGGTGCTGTCCTTGCCCTCGCCCCAGGAGAACGGCAGGCGCGGCAGGCGGAAGCGTGCTTCGCCGCTCACGGCATCCTTCACCTCCACCGCGCAGGGAACGATGCCGACCTTCTCCTTCAGGCCGAAGGCGACGGCACCGGGCTCGCCGTTCCGGTCCAGAAGCGCAAGCAGCACCGCCGTTCCCACGGTCGGATGCCCGGCGAAGGGCAACTCCCGTCCCGGCGTGAAGATGCGGATGTCGGCCCGCTGATGCGAATGAGCTGGAGGAAACACGAAGACCGTCTCGGAGAGGTTGAACTCCTTAGCGATCGTCTGCATCTGCCCGTCGTCGAGCCCTTCGGCATCCAGCACGACCGCCAGCGGATTTCCGGTGAAGCGCTCCGATGTGAAGACGTCGAGGGTGATGAAACGGCGGGCCATGCGGATCAGACCTCTTCGGCGGTGAAACGGTAGGTGGGCGAGACGAACTCGTCCTGCGCCGAGATGGTGAGGATCTCGCGGGATCCCGCCTCCTCCGTGCGCTTGAGCAAGCCGTAGACAGAGGCGGAGGCTTCGGCAAGGGCCGTCGCGGGGGAGCGGGAGCGTGCGTAATGGACGAAGAACAGCGCCGCGATCGCGTCCCCTGCCCCGTTGACGCTCAACGAGAGCTTGGGGGTGCGCACGCGCCAGAAGCGGCCGCCCTCACCGGCCAAGAGATCGATGGCGTCGGAAGGTGTCTCCCGCGTCTCGACGGAAGTCACGAGCACGGCCCTGGGACCGAGTTCCTGCACCGTCGCGACGGCCTGCTTCACATCGTTCAGGGTTTCGGTCGTCAAGCCGGAGAGATAGTCCAGCTCGAACTGATTCGGCGTGATGATGTCGGCCGCGGGAATCGCCTTCTCACGCATGAACTCCGGAATGCCGGGCCGCACGAAGACGCCGCGGCCGACATCGCCGATCACCGGATCGCAGCAATAGAGGGACTGGGGATTGAGCGCCCGCACCCGCGCGACGGCGGAGAGGATCGCGTTGCCGATATCGGCCGAGCCCATATAGCCCGAGAGAACGCCGTCGCATTTTTCGAGCACCCCGCGCTCGGCGATGCCCTCCACGAGTTCTTCGATGGCAGGCCCGTCGAAGACCCGGCCCTTCCAGGAACCGTAGCCCGTATGATTGGAGAACTGCACCGTATGAATGGGCCACACTTCGACACCGAGACGCTGCATCGGAAAGACGGCGGATGCATTACCCACATGACCATAGGCAACATGTGATTGGATCGAGAGAACATTCATGGCTATAGCCCCCTTCTCTCTTTCGGTTACCGCATTACCCAGCCGGCTTCAAATAACGTGATGTGATCCTTTCCATCACTGGAATGCCGGACCATGACATGCGGTTCATGCATCCGCCACAGGAAAGCCATGAGGAGACGTCGCGCGTGGATCTGGAGACGATCACCAACACCATTCTCGGATTCATCCGGGACAATCAGGCCTATGCCCCCGTAATCGTGGGGCTCATGACGTTCGGGGAATCCTTTGCGTTCATCTCTCTCATCCTGCCGATGGTCACCATTCTCGTGGCCGTGGGTTTTGCGCTGGCGGCGGCGGACATCATGTTCTGGCAGGTCTGGCTGGGCGCGGCGGCCGGCGCCTTCGTAAGCGCCTGGATCTCGTACGAAATCGGCCACAAGGTGAAGAAGCGCGCCTACGGGATCTGGCCTCTTTCCAGGAAGCCGGACCTCATCAACAGAGGGGAACGGTTCTTCCAGCGCTTCGGTCCCTGGGCCATGTTCCTGGGCCGGTTCTTCGGCCCCACGCGCGCGGTCCTTCCGCTGATCGCCGGCATCTTCCTGATGCCCCGGGTGCTCTTCCAGGCGGCCAACATGGCTTCCGCCTCGGTCTGGGCCTTCGCCCTCCTCGCGCCGGGGGCGGGGCTCGCCCATTACCTGCTCTGGTAGGATTTTCGAGGGAACCAGGCTCCGGAGGGCTCATTAACCTCCCACACCAAAGGAGGTTTCCCATGGG
>DASRWK010000146.1:0-4414 GCA_035776715.1 Microvirga sp. | reverse complement strand
AGGACGGGTGATTCGGCGGGACGGGCACCCGGTCGCTGGCATCGACCACGTCCCGGTCCGCCGTGCCGCTGCCATGGGCCACCCAGGTGCCGCCGCAGGCGCGCACCACCGGCTCCAGGGCGGAGACGAGTCCGCTCGCGGGGATCTGCAGGGAGATGCCTCCGTTCTCCGCCCGGTTGTGGATATAGGGCTCCCGGTTCGAGATCACGATCACTTCCGACCCCGACAGCTCGTTTGACAGGGCCGCACGTAAGGTATCCGGGCTCCAGTCCGTATGCGCCGCGTCGATGATGCGGCGCGAGGCTTCCAGCTCCTGTAGGACGTCCCGGATCTCCTGCCCGAGGGGAATGATGTTCTCCTGCTCCGGCGGACCTGCGGCGCCCGCGCGGGCGCTCTCCAGAGCCTGCCGAATGGACGCCAGCCACCGGCGCATGATGAAAGCGGCGATCAAGGCCGCGAGAGCGGACGCCCCGAAGGCGACGCCGGCGAGAGCCAGGAAGAGATAATTGCGGGCCTCCCCTCCCCGGCGTTCCGCATAGCTCAGGTCGTGGAGCACCACGAGATGGCCGTCCCGACCGGCTGCGGCCAGGGGGAAAGAGCTCACCAGGATATCGCGCCCCTCGGTGCTGATCGTGGAAAAACTCACGGCCTCGCCTCTGGCGGCCTGCTCGCAGGAGAACGAAGGCGGCATGTTCCGCGTCGGCGCGCGCAGGCTCGCCCCGTCGCAATAGCCGATGGCGAGAACTCGGTCGTCGGAGGCGATTCGCTCGAAGAAATTCGTAAGCCTTCCCGCATCGCCGCTCGCCAGAAGGCCGGCGACCTGGTCCCGGGCGGAGTTGAAGACCAGCTGGGACCGCAATTCCACGTCCCGCCGTGCCCATTGCTCGACGAAGGATGTGGCGAACGGGAGAACGGCCAGGATGACAATGGCCGCGACAAGCAACGCAATACCGCCGAAGCGAAAGATGATCCTCAAACCTCTGCTTCCTCAGGATGTTCGAGACAATTCGGAGGGCTGAAGCCTCAACAGCCGAAAAGCTCGGTGTTCTGCTTCTGTCCGGGCGCGGCCTTGGCGGCTCGCCCGCCCCTGTTATGGGCTATTCTCCGGAACTTTCCAGGTTTGACCTCCCACCATGCGGTCAGGGAAATAAAAAACCGCGCACGGCTTAGCAAGCCGTGCGCGGTCCAAAAGGCAACCTCTGGAAGGGCTTAGTGCTCGCGGAAAGCGCGGGCGATCTGGTCCTTCATGGGCTTGAAGAAGTACTCGAACGGGGTTCGCTCGTTGACCTCGATGAAGACCTCGGCCTGCATGCCCGCGATGAGGTGCAGATCCTTGAGGCGCTTGATCTCCTCCTGCGGCAGCTCCACGCGGATCGTGTAGAAGGTCATGCCCGACTGCTGGTCGCGGGAAACGTCCGCCGAGATCCGGCTGACCTTGCCGTGCAGGTCGGGCATCATGCGCGCATTCGAAGCGTGCACCTTCACGAAGGCCTTCTGCCCCAGCTTCACCTGGTCGATGTCGTTCGGCAGGACCTTGGCTTCGAGTTCGAGCTTGTCGTTCGTGGGGACGATGAGCATCACCGGTTCGGCCGGGGAAATGACGCCACCGATGGTGTGGACGTTCAGCTGATGCACATAGCCGTCGCTGGGCGCACGGATATCGATGCGCTTCAGCTGGTCCTCGGCCGCTACGCGCCGCTCCGTGTACTCGGCGATCTTGCTCTGGATCTCGCGCAGCTCCTGCATCGCCTCCGCACGCATCTGCTCGTCGATCTGGATGATCTGGAACGAGGTTTCCGCGATGCGGCTTTCCGCCTGGGCCACGGAGGCGATGAGCTGACCGCGCTGGCCTTCGATGCTGGCCGCGTCGCGTTCGAGCGCGTTCAGGCGCGGGAGCTGCACGAGGTTCTTCTCATAGAGATCGCGGACGCCCTTGAGCTCTTCCCTGATCAGCTCGGCTTCGCGGGCTTTCGCCTCCTGCTGCGCCTTCAGACCGACGATCTCGTCCTCTGACTGGGAGATGCGTTTCCTGAGCTGATCCTTCTGGGCATCCCTCGCGGCGCGGCGTGCCAGGAAGAGCGTGCGCTCCGAGGACATGATCTTCTCGACGGCGGGGTCGTCCAGGCGAGCTGCGAATTCGGCCGGCATCTTGATCTCGCCGGCGCCGTCCCGCTCGGCCTCCAGGCGTGCCTGACGCCCGATGTACTCGTCGAGCTGCTTGGCCACCACCTGCAGGTTGGCGCGCGTCAGGGTCTCGTCCAGGCGAACCAGGAGATCTCCCGCCTTGACGCGGTCGCCGTCCTTCACCTTCAGCTCCCCGACGATGCCGCCGGTGGAATGCTGGATTTTCTTGACGCTGCTGTCGACCACGAACTGGCCGCCGGCCACGACGGCGCCCGACAGGGTCGAGGTTGCCGCCCAGAGACCGATCGTGCCGGCGAACAGGGCGATCATCGCCAGACCTGCGACGCTCGACTGACGCAGGACCTTCTCGTGCATCGAAGGCTTCTGGGGTTTCTGTATGACAATCATTTAACCAACCTCCCGCAGGCTGACGGCCTGCGTCTGCGCCGGCTGCATCCGTGCCGCGGGGGCCTGCACCGGAGCCGTATTGCGTTTCATGACGCTCTGCAGGACCTCGTCCCGCGGACCGATGGCTCTGATCCGCCCCTCTTCCATGATGGCGACCTGATCGACCTGTCCCAGGGCAGCCGGGCGGTGGGTGATGACGATGACGACGCCGCCGCGCTGCCGGACGGAGAGAATCGCCTGGTTCAGGGCTTCGTCCCCTGCGCCGTCGAGGCTGGCGTTCGGCTCGTCGAGCACCACCAGGAAAGGATTGCCGTAGAGGGCCCGGGCCAGGGCGACGCGCTGGCGCTGTCCGCCCGACAGGGAGGCGCCGCTTTCGCCGATACGCGTATCATAACCGTCCGGAAGGCCGAGGATCAGTTCATGGGCGCCCGCCGTCTTCGCCGCGGCGATGATGTCATCCGACTTCGGGTTCGGATGGAAGCGCGAGATGTTCTCGGCCACCGTGCCTTCGAAGAGCTCCACGTCCTGCGGCAGATACCCGATGTGACGCCCGAGGCTGTCGGGCTCCCACTGGTCGAGGGCGGCGCCGTCGAGCCGGATCTCGCCGCGCAGGGTCGGCCACACGCCGACGAGAGCACGGGCCAGCGTCGACTTGCCGGAGGCGCTCGGGCCGATCAGACCCAGGCCCTGACCCGCCTGGAGACGCAGGGTGGCGGCCTGCACGATCGGGAGCGGCGTACCCGGAGCCGAAACGTAGACCTCCTCCACGGACACTGCCTGCTTCGGGGCCGGCAGCGGCATGCGCTGGCCCTGCGGCGGAACGAGGCTCATGATGTGGTGGAGGCGGCGATAGGCCTGCCGGGAGGCGGTGAAGCCCTTCCAGTGCGCCACGGCGATCTCGATGGGCGCGAGGGCACGCGACATCAGGATCGAGCCGGCGATCATCAGGCCGCCCGACATCTGCCCCTCGATCACCAGGAGAGCGCCGAGACCCAGGATGCCAGATTGAAGAACCATGCGGAACACCTTGGCGAAGGCGCTGATGCCCGCCGAGGATTCGCTGACCGCGAGTCCGTCGTTCACATGGCGGACATGCACCTGGTCATAGCGCTTGCCGAGATGGCCCAGCATGCCGAGCGCGCGGATCGCCTCCGCGTTGCGGCGGCTGGTTTCCGCCATGGCATGGCGCTCGGCGCCGCTCTTCGTCACCTCGTAGGACGGCTCCTTGCTCTTGGCGTCCGTGTAGATGGTCAGGATAATGATGCACACGCCGCCTATCACCGAGGTGATGCCGATCCAGGGATGGATCAAGAAGCAGCCGATGAGGAAGATCGGCATGAAAGGCATGTCGAACAGAGCCGTGGGCCCGAGACCCGAGAGGAAGCCGCGGATCGTGTCCACGTCCCTGATCGACTGCATGCTCTCGGATGCCCTGGCGCCTTTCAGAGGCATGGTGGCGACCAGATCGAACACGCGAGGCGCGAGGATCTCGTCGAAGCGGGCGCCGATGCGGGCCAGCATCTTGCCGCGCAGCATGTCGAGACCGCCCGAGAGAGCGTAGGCCGCCAGCGCGAGCAGCGAGAGGCCGATGAGGGTCGGAATGCTCCGGCTCGACAGCACGCGGTCATAGACCTGGAGCATGTAGATCGATCCGGTCAGGGCCAGGATGTTCACGACCGCCGAGAAAATGGCGACGTTCGTAAAGGATGGTAAGCACGACTTCAGGGCGTCCTGAACCTCCGTACTCTCTTCCCGATTTTTCGATGCTTGCTTCATAATCTTCTTTCCATCGATGGCCCGGCTCCCCGGCACACCGTCCAGTTCTGCACCATCATGTCAAGTTATATCCTAGCACGATGTCCGCTGTCTCGCGACGGCTTCG
>DASRWK010000145.1:0-5576 GCA_035776715.1 Microvirga sp. | reverse complement strand
CAATGCGCTGACCGAGCGGCTTCTCAGACGGATCGGATGATCGTTCCGGCGAAGGGCTCCGACGTGGAGCCCCTTCATGGGGGCTTCAGCCTGCCTGTGGCAAAAGCGGGCACAGGACAAGATCACTCAAGGCGTTGCCCTTACGGTCAAGGCCTCTTATGGTTCCGGCGTTTTTACGATGAAGAGGTTCCGATGAACGCCCTTCGACTTGCAGCACTTCTGGCGGCCTTCGCCACTGTTTCCGTGGCCCACGTTCCCTTGGCTGATGCCCAGACGGCGGCAACTCTCGGCCGGCCCGCCGGTCCGACCCGCCAGGTGGACCCCAAGGTCCCGCAGCCGGGCGCCCAGGGCAAGATCTTTCCGCTCGGCTCCTCCTGGGTGGCCGTGAGCCTGAACGGCAAGCCCTTCACCGGGGAGCGTCCGAGCTTCCGGCTCGACGATCAGCTGCGCGCCACTGGCTTTTCCGGATGCAACACCTATTCAACCACCGCCTATCCCCTGCGCGAGCAGGGTTTGGCCGTGGCGCCCTTCGCCCTGACGAAGAAAACCTGCGACAAGACCGCCATGGCCACCGAGCACGCCTTTCTCATGGCATTGCGCACCTCCGGGAAGTGGGACATCCAGGGCCGCAACCTGATCATCAAAAGCGAGACCGGGGAACTCGTGCTCGAGCGCTCGCTGTAAGAAAAGCCTCTGATCCTTCTGAAAAGGCCGGCCGATGCGCCGGCCTTTTCCTTTTGGCTCTGAGGGTCAGGTTCAAAGGATTGGCGCTCCTGGTCTCCGCATGTGGGAAAGCGTATGTCCCTCCAGGATCAACCAGGCTCCGAGATGTCATCGGCTGCCCCGTGCCGCGGATCCCGGTAGCGTGAACCGCGGCGCTCCCTCCGATCGGGATGGTCGGGACAAGCCCGGCCATGACACCGAATTTTACTCGGCCGGCTGAGGCTGCATCATGTCGACCGGAGTGGAGAGGCCGTTTTCCGTCCGTTTCAGATCGATGCGCCGGTCGTGATAATCCTGCAGCGTCGAGCGGTGACCGATGGAGACTACCGTGGTCTGCGGCAGCTTCTCCTTGATCACCCGATAGATCTCCGCCTCCGTCGGTTCGTCGAGGGCGGCTGTCGCCTCGTCCAGGAAAAGCCAGTCTGGCTTGGCGAGAAGCGCGCGGGCGACCGCAAGGCGCTGCTGCTCTCCGAGAGACAGGGTCTGCCCCCAGGCGCGCTCCTCGTCCAGCCTGTCGGCGATCTGCGGCAACTTCGCGACGCGCAATGCATCCGCGATATCCGCATCGCTGTAGGCATGCTCCCGGGCGGGATAGGTCACCGCCTCGCGCAGGGTTCCGATGGGAATGTAGGGGCGCTGCGGCAGCAGCATCATGCTTTGCCCCTCCGGAACCAGGACCTCGCCTTCCCCGAAGGGCCAGATGCCTGCAATGGCGCGGAACAGGGTCGATTTGCCGGAGCCGGACGGCCCCGTCATGAGGGTGCGCTCGCCCGGGCGGAAGGCAAGACCGTCCGCCTGCATGAGGGCGCGGCCATCGGGCAGGCGGACATTGAGGTTGCTGAGCCGCAATTCGCGGCTGGCCGCGGGCGTGACGGCGAGCTTGCTCTCGCCACCGACGCGCTGTGCCGAAGCGATGGCACCCTCGAAGGTGGTGAGACGGTCGAGCACCGCCTTGTAATCGGCAAGCGTGGTGTAGATCTGGATGAAATAGGTGAGCGCGGACTCCACCCGCGAGAAGGCTCCCACCACCTGCTGCATCTGGCCGAGCGAGATCTTGCCGATGAAGTAATAGGGCGCGGTCAGGATGTAGGGCACCACCACGTTGGCCTGAAAGTAGGCCGAGGTGAAGGTGTTGAGTTTGATGAGACGGATCACGATCCGCATGTAGTTGTCGACGATCTGGCCGAAGCGCCGGCTCAGCCCGTCCCTCTCGGCCGGCTCGCCCGAGAGGAGCGCGACCTGCTCCGAATATTCGCGCAGGCGTGCGAGCGAGAAGCGGTAGTTCGCCTCCACCCGCTCCTGCTCGAAGTTGAGGCCGATCAGCGGACGGCCGATCAGATGCGTGATCCAGGTGCCGAGAATGGCGTAGCCGGCGCAGACCCAGACCAGCAGGCCCGGAACCTCGAAATCCGTTCCAGGGAAAGTGAAGCCCGCCGAGATGGTCCAGAGGATCGCCACGAAGGATACGAGCGTCGCGGCTTGGTTCATGAGGCCCACGGACAGCGAATAGGTACTCTCGACGAATTTGCGCAGATCTTCCGAGATGCGCTGGTCCGGGTTGTCGGCCCCGCGCCCGATGAGCTGCATCCGGTAATGGGCGCCGTCGCCCAGCCATTCCCCCACATAGTAGGTATTGAGAAACGCGCGCCAGCGGATGATGAGCACGTTCTGCAGCAGGACCTCCGTCAGCGCGATGGCGACGAACACGGCGGCCAGGGGCATGAAGATGACGAAGAGCTGATACCAGAAGGCCGCCGCATCCTTCGCTTCGAGCGCATTGAACATGTCGCGCGAGAAGAAGCTGAGACGGACATTGAGCGCGACCTGGGTGAGATTGATCGCGATGAGGATCGCGATCATCCACGTGCCGATGGTTCCCTCCCGCGCCCGCACGAGGCCGATGAAGGGAATGCGGATGACGCTGTCGGCCTGGGAGGCGAGATAGCGGTCGGCGATGGTGCAGATCGTGCGGACCACGGGCACGAAGGACAGGCCGTAGATGAGCGCTCCGAAGGCCGCCGCGCCGAGGGCTGCGGACGGGGGCGGCACGTAGCCCGTGTAGTCGCCCGTGATGATGCGCAGCATCGCGCCGAGAACCAGCAGGACGAGCACCACATGGGTTGCCGAAAGCATGATCAGGAAGATGCGCAGAAAGGTCGGGATGCCGCGGCCGACCGTCAGGATCCCGGCGAGAACCAGAGTCGAAAGCGGCAGGTAGACCGGAACCTCGACCGCTCCCGTGAGAGAGCCCCCAAAGACGGCCAGACCCATAAGTGCCAGCGCAATGCTCGCCTTGATCATTCTTTTCTCCTGCCGGGGAACCGTTCTTCGGCTCCATAGGGACATAGCGCAGCCCGATCAACCGTGCTCATGGCGAAAGAAAGGAGAAATGTCCGCATCACGGGGGCGATCCCCGGTTTGTGATGTCGCGCCCCGGCGCAAGCTGCATGGATCGACGGCGAAGGACGCTACTCAGAACAATTAGTCCTTTTTAAAGAACAAATCAGTTGACATAGAGAACGCCATCCCCCATGTGTCGTCATGACACAAGATGACTTCGAAGGCGACCCTATGAACGCCCCCCTCGGATATCTCGGCGATCAGCCGTCGCAACGCCTCATCCCGGCGGAGCCGATCGTGCGCCTGGAAAAGATCTCAAAGACTTTCCCCGGCCGTGACGGCCAGCCCGTCACGGCTCTGCGGGAGATCGACCTTGCCGTCCCGCAGGGATCGATTCTCGGTGTGATCGGCCGTTCGGGCGCCGGCAAGTCGACCCTGATCCGCCTCGTGAACGGGTTGGAGAAGCCCACGACCGGAAAGGTGATCGTGGACGGCGCCAACATTGCGGCGCTGCCGGAATCCGCGCTGCGCCATGCCCGCCGCTCCATCGGCATGATCTTCCAGCACTTCAACCTGCTCTCCTCCCGCACGGCCGCGGACAATATCGCCCTGCCCCTCGAAGTCGCAGGCTACGACAGGGCCGAGATCAAGGCGCGGGTGGACGAGCTGTTAGCCCTTGTCGGCTTGTCGGACAAGCGCAACCGCTACCCGTCCGAATTGTCGGGCGGGCAGAAGCAGCGCGTCGGCATTGCCCGAGCCCTCGCCACGAAGCCCAAGGTTCTGCTCTCCGACGAGGCGACCTCCGCGCTCGACCCGGAGACCACTCGCTCCATTCTCGACCTGCTCTCGCGCATCAACGAGGAGCTCGGCCTCACGATCCTGCTCATCACCCACGAGATGGCGGTCATACGCAACATCGCCCGCGAGGTTGCCGTGATCGAGGGCGGCCGCATCGTCGAACAGGGCGACGTATTCGAGGTGTTCACCCGTCCGCAGCATGAAGTGACGCGCTCCTTCCTCGGCGACGAGGCCGGACGCGTGCTGCCCCCCTACGTGCAGAAGCGCCTGCGCCAGGAGGCGGCGCCCGGCAGCCAGGCGGTGATCCGCATCGGCTTCCGCGGCCCGCATGCAACCGACCCGGTTCTGGCGCGCCTCGCGCGGGAACTCGGCATCGAAGCCAATATTCTGTCCGGAGCGGTGGACGAAATCGCCGGCCGCCCCTTCGGCACCCTTGTCGTGAGCGTGCCGGACGCATCCGCACGGCAGACACTCGATTTCCTGAAACTGCACGGTCTCGACACGGAGGTGCTCGGCCATGTCGCCTGAGATGATCCGCCTCATCGCCAGCTCCACCGGCGAAACCCTCTACATGGTCGCCGTCTCGGCGCTGATCGCCACGCTCTTCGGGCTGCCGCTCGGCGTGTTTCTCGCCACGAGCGGCAAGGGTGAACTGTTCGCAGCCCCCTGGGTGAACCGCGTGCTCGGCGTCATCGTCAACGCCACGCGCTCGACGCCCTTCATCATCCTCGTCGTCGCGATCATCCCGTTCACCCGCCTGATTGCAGGCACCTCCATCGGCACCAATGCGGCCATCGTGCCGTTGACGATCGCCGCAGCGCCGTTCATCGCGCGCCTTATCGAAGGGGCCATCCGCGAGGTGGATCAGGGCCTCGTGGAGGCGGCGCGCGCCTTCGGGGCAAGCCCCTTGCAGATCGTGCTGAAGGTTCTCATTCCGGAAGCGCTGCCCGGCATCGTGCTCGGCCTGACGCTCGCCATCGTCTCCCTGCTCGGCTTCTCGGCCATGGTGGGCGCGGTGGGCGGCGGCGGCCTCGGCGATCTCGGCATCCGTTACGGCTACCAGCGCTTCATGCCGGAAATGATGCTGGCGGTGGTCGTGGTGCTGATCGTGCTCGTGCAGGCCGTCCAGAGCATCGGCGACCGCCTCTCCCGCCACCTCAACAAGCGCATCCGTCACGGCTAATATTACGTATCCATCAGGACCTCTGACTAGGAGTACCCGCATGTCCCTGAAGAAACTGGGCCTCATTGCCCTGCTCTCTCTCGCCGCCCTGCCTGCCGCCGCGCAGACGCAAACCCTCCGCATCGGCGCCACGCCCGGCCCGCACGCGCAGATCCTCGAAGCCGTGAAGCCCATCGCGGCCAAGAAGGGCCTCGACATCAAGATCGTCGAGTTCTCCGACTACGTGGTGCCGAACGAGGCCCTGGCCTCGGGCGAGCTGGAGGCGAATTCCTTCCAGCATCAGCCCTATCTGGACAACCAGAAGGAGAACCGCGGCTACAAGATCGAGACCGTGGCTCAGACCGTGAACTTCCCGATCGGGATCTACTCCAAGAAGCACAAGGCCTTCGACGCGCTGCCCAACGGCGCGAGCATTGCGATCCCGAACGACCCGACCAACGGCGGCCGCGCGCTCCTGCTGCTGCAGGACAAGGGCTTGATCAAGCTGAAGGACGGTGTGGGCTTCAAGCCGACGACCCTCGACATCACGGCC
>DASRWK010000144.1:0-3563 GCA_035776715.1 Microvirga sp. | reverse complement strand
TTGATGGAGGCGAGAAGATCCGCCGCCAGACGCTTCCCCTCGGGGGATGTGATCAGGAAGGGGAGCATGACGGATAGATCGTTGGCGCTATTCCCCTCAACCGTTGCTTCCTGGCTCGCCGGTGTGTCGGTTGGGTCGGTGCGCCTGACGAGGGGCGCCTCGGCGAGGGTGGGGCCCAGAAGAGAGAGACCGATCAAGGGGGGCGCGAGCCACTCGGCGGCGCGGCGCAAAAACCTGGGATGATGGCGCTGGTTCATGTCCGACCTCCTCAGCTGGTGGTGGAAGGCTCATTCGTGAGCCTTCCGCATCGGCCCTGCTGCAGCGTCTTCGCGCGTGGAATCAGTCTTGGCGGGGGATCGGACGGGCGGCTCTCTGGCGGTCGTTGCGCCAAGCGAGAAAATCCCGGAAGAGGGCCTCTCGCTGCTCCGCCGAGACAGCCATACCCCTGCTCTGCATGAAGCTTTCGAAGCTCTGCGCCTCGGGCGAGGGCTTGCTGGCGGCCGCCGCGCGGTCCAGCCAATCCTGCGCAGCCTTGATCCTCTCCCAGCCGGGAACGTCCGCGGCGAGATTGACTTCTTTCCATTTCGGGTGGCGGCCCGGCTGGAGGAACTCGTCGAACCTGGAAAAGAACGCGTCCACGAAGCGCCTCACGCGATTGTACCGGTCGGAGTTCTCCGGCCAATTGTACACGGCGAGCAGGCTGCCCACCGCCAGGGTGTCGACGGGCCTGTCCTGTACCACGAGCTGCGGGTAATCCACGTTCTCGAAGCGGGCCGGGAAGTAGGATTCGGCGATTTCCCCCTCGAAGGGGATCGAGAGGAGGTGGAAGCGACCGTCGGTCTGGAACTCCGCGATGGCCCGGACAGGACGTCCGGCAACGTAGAGGGCGGCCTGTATCTCGCCCGACTTGAGCTTCGCGTAGGACGATGCCTGATCGAAGGTCGTCATCTCGGGCTTGACTCCGAGCTTGTCGAAGATGAGACGCGCGGTCAGGTTGGTGCCGCTTCCGGCCTTGTCGATATTGACCTTCTTCCCTTCAAGCTGCCGGATATCCGTGATCTCGCGGCTTGCGATGATATGAACCTCCTCGTTGTAGAGGCGCGTGATGAAGCGCAGACGCTGGACGGCGTCATCCTGGAGGTTCTCCGTCTTCAGCTGCTCGCGCGCATCCATCTGCACGATACCGATGTCGACGCCGCGCAGGAACATGATGTCCTTCAAGTTCTGCAGCGATCCGCGCCCGATCATCGGCAATATGCGCAGGTTCTCGCTGTCGAGCACGTTCGCGAGATCGGCCGCGATCCTGATGTAGGTGCCGTCGGCACCGCCCGAAACGACACCCAGGGTGCCCTTGTTGGCACGAGACGCGTTGAAGCCCGGAACCGTCTGGGCCGAGGCGCAGAGGATGCTCGAGAGGAGGCCCGTTGCAATGACGCCGGCCTGGACCGCCAACCTGAGAGAAGGAACACGCATTGCCACACGATCATGAACTCGACCCGCCATTCTTCGTCCTCCCCGGACTAGCCATTTGGCCGCTTGTCGCTTCAATCGTCCCACCTCAGGAATGCGTATTATGAAAATAGTCTTTATGTATCCGAAGGAGGTTGCGAAGGAGCGGTCATCGTATGCTCATCGGGACCTTGGTCAATTATATTTTGCGGCCGTATGAATACTCAGGAAGTGCTAGTTGATAGCCACAAAGGAATACATTTTATCTTTATATTCCTTGTGATGGCTCAATTTCTTAAGAGCCTCTTCCGCTGCGCCCGTTGAGGAAAAGCGGAATCTCCCGAGCGGCTACTGAAAATTTCTTATCGGAGCAGAGCGCTCTTAACTGTCCATTAACCATGTACGTTCGAAATCAGGGGGTATTAAAGGAATTTGAACTCCCGTGACCATCGCCGTTCGCCCCCGTCCCGCTCTTCGCTTTCGTGGCAGGTCCTTCATGGCCCTGGTCCTCGCGCCTGAAGTGCCACTGAGGGATTGGCTTGAGGATCTCGACGCCGTGTCGGAGCGTTCGCCCGGATTTTTCACCGGACGGCCGATCATTGCCGACGTATCCAGCCTCAAGCCATCCAAGTCCGAGCTGAAGTTTCTCCTGGCCGCTTTCAAGATGCGCAACATCCGCATCATCGGCCTCGAAGGTGCCGCGCCTGAGAATGTCGAGCCCGACATGCCGTCGCCGATCACGGGCGGCAAGCCCGCGGGCGAGATCGACGTACCGGACGCGGCCGCTTCTGCCGATGCGACAGAATCCGCCGTCTCCGCGTTCGCTCATCAGCCCTCTGCCGACAAGTCGCTGATGATCGAAGGCTCCGTGCGTTCCGGTCAGTCGATCCTTCATCCGGAGGGTGACGTGACGGTTCTCGGGTCCGTCGCTTCGGGCGCGGAGATTGTGGCTGGAGGCTCCATCCACGTTTACGGCGCGCTGCGCGGGCGGGCGATCGCGGGCTGCACGGGCAACGGCCGCGCACGTATCTTCTGCAGAAAGTTCGAGGCCGAACTCATCGCGATCGACGGCCTCTACAAGACTGCCGACGACCTCGGTACGAAGTTTCACGGTCAACCCATCCAGGTGAACCTGGATGGCGATTCGATCATCCTGCAAACCCTGGATTGATAGAGAGAAAGAGAGACGACAATGGCCAAAGTCTTGGTCGTAACATCCGGCAAAGGTGGCGTTGGCAAGACAACGTCCTCGGCAGCTCTGGGCGCGGCGCTGGCGCATGGCGGCGATAAGGTCGTTGTCATCGACTTCGACGTCGGCCTGCGCAATCTCGATCTCGTCATGGGCGCCGAGCGCCGCGTGGTGTTTGATCTCATCAACGTAGTGCAGGGCGATGCGAAGCTCTCCCAGGCCTTGATCCGCGACAAGCGCCTCGAGAACCTGTCCCTGCTTCCTGCCTCGCAGACCCGCGACAAGGACGCGCTGACGGAGGAGGGAGTGGCCCGCGTGCTCAAGGACCTGCGCGAGAAGTTCGACTGGATCATCTGCGACAGCCCGGCCGGCATCGAGCGCGGTGCGACCATGGCCATGCGCCATGCCGATGTGGCAGTCGTAGTCACCAATCCTGAAGTCTCTTCCGTGCGCGACTCCGACCGCATCATCGGCCTCCTCGATTCGAAGACCGAGAAGGCCGAGAATGGCGACCGTATCGAGAAGCACCTGCTGCTCACCCGCTACGATCCGGCCCGCGCCGAGCGCGGCGAGATGTTGAAGGTCGACGACGTGCTCGAGATCCTTTCCATCCCGCTCATCGGCATCATCCCGGAAAGCGAAGAGGTTCTGCGCGCATCGAACATGGGCTCGCCCGTGACCCTCAACAATCCGTCGAGCGCACCGGGTCGCGCCTATTTCGATGCCGCGCGCCGGCTGAAGGGCGAGACCGTCGAGCTCACGATCCCGAGCGACAAGAAAAGTCTGCTCGGCAAATTGTTCGGACGGAGGGCCGCATGAGCCTTATGAGTTTTTTCAACCGCCGTACGTCGGCACCTGTAGCGCGAGAGCGCCTGCAGATCCTGCTGGCGCACGAACGGGGCATCGTCGGCGGCAAGCCAGATCT
>DASRWK010000143.1:0-7021 GCA_035776715.1 Microvirga sp. | reverse complement strand
CGCTCGGTTTCCTTGTGGCGCAGCATGGCGAGGGCGCGGGCGATCCTTCGCCTTGTCGAATGCGGCATGATCACCTCGTCGATGTAGCCGCGCTCGGCCGCCACGAAGGGCGACATGAAGCGGTCCTCGTATTCCTTGGTGCGCGCCGCGATCTTGTCCGCATCGCCCAGATCCTGCCGGAAGATGATCTCCACCGCCCCCTTGGCGCCCATCACGGCGATCTGGGCCGTGGGCCAGGCGTAGTTGACGTCGCCGCCGATGTGCTTGGACGCCATCACGTCATAGGCCCCGCCGAAGGCTTTCCGCGTGATCACCGTCACCAGCGGCACCGTGGCCTCCGAATAGGCGAAGAGCAGCTTCGCGCCGTGCTTGATCAGGCCGCCGTATTCCTGCGCCGTGCCCGGCAGAAAGCCCGGCACGTCCTCGAAGGTGACGATCGGGATGTTGAACGCGTCGCAAAAGCGCACGAAGCGCGCCGCCTTGCGCGAGGCATCCGCATCGAGCACCCCGGCCAGCACCATCGGCTGGTTGGCCACGAACCCCACCGTGCGGCCCTCGATGCGCCCGAAGCCGGTGAGGATGTTCCTCGCATACGCCTCCTGGATCTCGAAGAAGTCGCCCTCGTCCACCACCTTGAGGATCAGCTCCTTCATGTCGTAGGGCTTGTTCGGGTTGTCCGGGATCAGGGTGTCGAGGCTCGCGTCCGTGCGGTTGGGGTCGTCGAAGCTGGGGATCTCCGGCACCCCGTCCAGGTTGTTGGCCGGCAGGAAGTCGATCAGCCGGCGCACCTGCAAGAGCGCCTCGACGTCGTTGTCGTAGGCCCCGTCCGCCACCGCGGACTTGGTGGTGTGCACCTTGGCGCCGCCGAGCTCCTCGGCGGTGACCGTCTCGTTGGTGACGGTCTTGACCACGTCGGGGCCGGTCACGAACATGTAGGAGCGGTCGCGCACCATGAAGATGAAGTCGGTCATGGCCGGCGAGTAGACGTCGCCGCCCGCGCACGGGCCCATGATCACCGAGATCTGCGGGATCACGCCCGAGGCGATCACGTTGCGCCGGAACACCTCGCCGTAGCCGCCGAGCGCCGCCACGCCCTCCTGGATGCGCGCGCCGCCGGCATCGAACAGCCCCACGATCGGAGCGCGGGCTTTGAGCGCCATGTCCTGGATCTTGGTGATCTTCTGGGCGTGGGCCTCGGACAGCGAGCCGCCGAACACGGTGAAGTCCTTGGCGAACACGAACACGGTGCGGCCGTTCACCGTCCCCCAGCCGGTGACCACGCCGTCGCCCGGGATCTTGACCTTGTCCATGCCGAAATCGGCCGAGCGGTGCTCGACGAACATGTCGAACTCCTCGAACGAGCCCGGGTCGAGCAGAAGCTCGATGCGCTCGCGCGCCGTCAGCTTGCCCCGGGCATGCTGCGCCGCAATCCGCCGCTCCCCGCCCCCAAGACGCGCCTGCGCACGACGTTCCTCAAGCCGTTCGAGAATGTCTTTCATGGGATTTCCTGATGCCGGAAGAAATGGTTCGCCCCCGCTTAGCACAGCCGTAGGCCCGCCAAAATCCCACTAACGACGTGTGCTCGAGAGCACTTCATATTCTCTGGAAATAGGATTATGCAACGATATTGCGTATAGTTCAAAGAAAGGTAAATGACGATGAAGACCAGTTCAAGGGTCGTGGCCGCAGCCCTGGCCCTGTCCCTCCCTGCCGCCGGCTGCGCCAGCCGCTCCGAGGACGTCTCCGCCGCCTACGTGTCTCCCATGGCTTACAGCGGCTACAGCTGCCGCGAGCTGAGCGCCGAAGCACAGCGCGTCATCTCCGCCGCGGCCGCCGCCTCGGGAGCGCAGGATTCCGCCCGCACGCGCGACGCGGTAGCGACCACCGCTGCCCTCGTCGTCTTCTGGCCGGCGGTCTTCTTCGTCGGCGGCAATGGCGCCCAAACCGCCGAACTCGCCCGCCTGAAGGGGCAGATGCAGGCGGTGGAGGAAGCCTCCATCCGGAAACGCTGCGGCATCAGCTTCCGCCGCGCCTAAACGAACCTCGTCGAATCAGAAGGAGGGCCGTCAGGGCTCGGGACCGGCGGCTTTTCCATGCGGATCCGGAGCTACTCACAAGTCCGGACAGAGCGGCGAACATACTGACCTGTGTATTCGTCATAGTACGTCCGCAGGGTCGTCCTGCAGATTGTCCGACGCTCCATCGTGCGGGTGGCATATCCACGAGAGCTCCGGCTGTCCTGACGGGCCCACGGCGGACCGCCCTTATGGCCCGGCTTGTGGTGGATCTGGACCAGCGGCGTCTCGTGCTCCGGCGGAAGCTGGACGCCCATGGGGGCGGCCGAGGCCGTGACCGCACCCGCGCACAGAGCGCCAGCCACCAAAATCCCGATTACGCGCATTTTGCTCTCCTGATCAGAAAACATTCCGTTCCCCTGATCAAGGTCCTTGAGGGCCTGTTCGTTCCGTTGCTCAGCAGGCATTGAACGGCGGATGCCGCGGCTTACGCAGCCAGGCTGTAGACCAGGGAAGCCGCCCTGAAATCGGCCTCGCGCCGGCGGCGGCGCTCCATGGCCTCGTAATCCTCGCCCCAGACGCTTTCCTGATAAAGCTCGTCCACATGGGCGGCCGCCCAGGCCTCGTCCGCGTCGAGCGGCCCCGACGCATGGGCCAGCGCGATCAGCACCGAGCCGGAGAGCGTGGTCATCACGTGCAGGGCGGCAAGCGCGAAGGGGGAGTCGATTCGCTCGATAACGGACCGGATGGCGGCAATCGCCTCCTCGGGTTGCGTTACGTGCATGACGCCTTCCGCCAGGGTGAAGCGGGCGCCGTGGCTTTCCTTGGCCCAGTCGAGAATCGGATTCCAGGCCGAATCCTGCGACTGGACCAGGCGCGCCGGTTCACTCACCCGATAGTAGATCAGATCGGAGCCCGCATAGCGCACGAGATCGTCCACCACCTCCGCCTGCCGCGGCGCTACGCCATCGATGGCAGAGTTGACGATCCGGGTGATCGGCATGGTGGAAGGGTCGATTTCGGCTCCCTGCCCCGCCCATTCGCGGGCCATCGCCTCGGCAAGAGCGATGGAGGGCACGGCAAGGGCGTTCTTGCCCGGAGTCTTGGCCACCCGCCCATCCAGGGTGAGATGGAAGAGCCCGGCGCGCTCCTCGACGCCCGCCTCCTTGTAGAAGCGCTTGGGCAATGTGGGCTTCATGCCGGCTTGAGCCGCCCGCATCGGGTTCGGCTCGTCCTGTGATGGGAACCAGTCGCGAGAATCTGTCATGGGAGAAAGATAAGCATTCCGGCAGAAGATGCGAGGGCCGCGCCCGCCTCGGGGAGACGTTCAGATCGCTTCGTCAGGAGAGGAAAGACCTTAGCACCGGCTCGAGCTCCGCATAGCTGTCCACGATCCGGGCCGCCCCGGCTTCGGTCAGCGCAGCCACGGGCTGGAAGCCCCAGGAAACGCCGACCGGAAGCACTCCGGCTGCGCGGGCCATGGCCATGTCGTAGCTGGAATCGCCGATCATCATCGTGTCGGCGGGCGCGACGCCGAGTTCCCCCATGGCCTGCAGGATCATGGCCGGATGAGGTTTCGAGGGCGCATCGTCGGCTGTCTGAGTGGTGGAGAAGACCCCCTCCCAGCCATGCTGCGCGATCAGCCGCACCACGCCTTTACGGGATTTGCCCGTGGCGAGGCCGAGCAGAACATCGTCTCGCCCGGTCAGCCTCGCGATGCATTCGCCGGCTCCCGGGAAAAGCGGCGCTTCGTTCGCGGGATCGAGATGCAGAGTGGTGTAGGCGTCCTTGTAGGCCTGAACCAGCCCCTCGACCGGAGCCTTCGGCCCCGCGAGCACCGTGAAGGCCTCGACGAGGGACAGGCCAACGATGGAGAGCGAACGCTCCCGGTTCGGGGGCTGCATGTCATAGGCCTGGAAGGCCGCGCGAATGGAGGCCGTAATGACATTCTGGCTATCGACCAGCGTGCCGTCGACATCGAAGAGAACGAGCTTCACCGTGAACCCCGCGCGAGCTCAGCTTTCAGGGTTGGGGGCGTGGCAGAACTGGGGAGTGTTGATGTTCCAGTTTCCGCACTTGTCGCAAGCCGTCGCCAAAAGACCGATGCCAATCACGAAAGTCGTCTGGAGGAGACGCTTCATCACCCGATGCCCCTGTTTTGCCGCGGCACCATATTCCATTCATCCGCCTCTCGCCAGATCGGGCTCGCCGTCGCCACGGAACTTCATGAGCCCGGCCCCAATGCGGCCCAGTCGGACGCCTTGTCGATCGACGCAGGACGCGTTGCTATCGGATGGCCCGTTCCGGCGCGGGAGAGCGGACAGCGCCTCGGGATCGTCTGGCAGGAAATGGATCGCCCGCCGGTCACTCCGCCCAGGCGCCGCGGCTTTGGGACCCGCCTCGTCGAGCCTAGCCTCGCTCAAGAGCTGAACGGGCTCCGCGACCATCGACTTCGCTCCCAGAGGAGCCGTTTGCACGATGGACGCTCCCCTGGCTGAGGATTGCGTGTCCCAAAGCAGGCAGCCAGCCGCGTTTCGCTCAGGGAGACGATCCGGCGGACTTCGTCGCCCTCGATGGTCTCATGCTCCAGGAGCGCGTCGACGAGATCGTCCAGCGCCTCACGATTGTCCTCGATGCAGGCTTTTGCGGCCGCATACATCTCTTCAACGATGCGGCGGATTTCCTGATCCACCTCACGCGGGAAGCTTTCACCCGAGCGCCCCACCTTCACCATGCCGATGACCGGGCTCATGCCCCATTCCGTGACCATGCGGGTCGCGATATTGGTCGCATGCGCGATGTCGCTGGCCGCGCCGGTCGTCACCTTGCGGGGTCCGAAGACCACCTCCTCCGCCGCCCGCCCGCCCATGGCGACGATCAGGTCGGCCTCGAGCTTCTCCACGGGAATGCAGTAGCGGTCGTTCTCCGGCAGGCGCATGACGAGGCCGAGCGCCTGACCATGCGGAATGATGGTGGCGCTGTGCACCTTGTCGGAGCCGGGCGTCAGGCAGGCGCAGAGGGCGTGGCCCGCCTCGTGCACGGCGACGAGCTTGCGCTCCTCGGGACTGATCACGAGGGAGCGCCGCTCCAGCCCCATGATGATCTTGTTGCGGGCGGCCTCCAGGTGTTCGCGGCAGATCTCGGTCACGCCGTCGCGGGCCGCGAAGATCGCCGCCTCGTTGAGGAGATTGCTCAGATCGGCCCCCGAAAAACCGGGTGTCCCCCGTGCAATGGAGGCAAGATCCACATCCGCCGCCAGCCTCACGTTACGGGCGTGGACGGCGAGAATCGCCTCGCGGCCGGTGATGTCGGGCAAGCCTATGTGAACCTGGCGGTCGAAGCGGCCGGGACGGAGCAGTGCCGGATCGAGGACGTCCACCCGGTTGGTTGCGCCGATCACGATGACGCCCGAGGTGGTGTTGAAGCCGTCCATCTCGACCAGAAGCTGGTTCAGCGTCGATTCGAACTCGCGATCGGCCGCGGATCCGCCACCGCCGCGCTTGCGCCCGATCGCATCAATCTCGTCGATGAAGATCAGGCAGGGCGCGCGGCGACGGGCCTGTTCGAACAGCTTGGACACGCGGCTCTTGGCGATCCCGATAAGGGGGGCCGAAAAGTCGCTGCCCGATACAGCCATGAACGATACCCCGGCCTCGCCCGCGAGGGCCTTGGCGATGAGCGTCTTGCCCGTTCCGGGTGGACCGACCATCAGCACGCCCTTCGGGATGCGTGCGCCCACCTTCTCGAAGGCCTGGGCATCGCTCAGGAACGCGATGACCTCCTGCAGTTCGGCCTTGGCCTCTTCCTGGCCCGCAACGTCGTCGAAACGGTCGGGGACGTTGCTGACCGCGCGCGGCCATCGGGAGGTCGGTTTGAAATCGACCTGGACGGCAACGAGAGCCAGAATCGCCGCCACCATGATCAGAGAGATGACGAAGCTCGCCGCATGCGCGGCATCGATTCCCGACTTCTGGAAAACGACCTGCGCGCCGGCGGCAGTCGCCCGATCGACGGTCTGGGCGCTCAGATGGCTGCTCGGCACCCGCACGAAAACCTGCTGATCCCCGGTCCAAACGGAAAGGCCGCCCTCCTGCACCTGGATCTTGCGGACCTTGCCGGCCTCCAGCTCGCGGGAGAAATCGGAATAGGCAATCTCGTCGACGTTCTTGGAAAGCAGGAGGGGCACGGATACGGCGGCGGCAACCACGGCCAGGGCGAGAACGGCGGCCGTGATGGCAACGCTCTTCCTGCGCAAGAGCCTTCTTGCTTTCTCGATCACACCGGACACGGACGCCCCCTGTCGAACTTCGTTTCTTGTCGATGGAGTTCGACCTGTAATCGTTTTGGGCGCCGTCCGCAGTACGGCGAAAAGGCACACCCTCGATGCAGTCGGCCGGGGATCAGCTCAGAAGGTCATGGTACTCCTTGTGCCGGCGGAGCCAAGCGTAGGCGTACCCGCACAGCGGCGTGATCTTTCTTCCCTCGGCGCGGGCTATCTCCGCAACGCCCTGCATCAGCTCTCCGGCAGCTCCCGTTCCGCGCAGCGGGAGAGCGGCTTCGACGTGACGTATCACGAGGGAGGAGCCACGGCGCTCGTAATTCGCGAAAGCGAGATGCCCGCTGCGTTCAAGCTCGAAGCGGTGACTGGTCGCGTTGTCCCGAACGGCGCTGCCCATGCCCAACTCCTTCGTTGCGTGATCCCGGGGACAACGTTACGCCGCAACCTTCGTTCCGAAAGCTGCCACGGTTGGTCTACGAGGAACAAGGCAACCTCCGTTCTGTTTCGATGAGCAGGAGGTTGCCATCGATGCCCACCGTCTTTCTCGACTGCGACGGCGTTCTTGCGGATTTCGACAGCGGAGCAGCCAAGGTCTTCGGCATGCCGCCCGACGAGTTCGAGCGGCGCTTCGGCCTCAAGCGGTTCTGGGCGGAACTCGCCGCGACGGAGGACTTCTTCAACACGCTCGATCCGCTGCCCGACGCCATGGAACTGTTCGGGGCGGTTC
>DASRWK010000142.1:0-2141 GCA_035776715.1 Microvirga sp. | reverse complement strand
GCGGGACGCTGGCGATCGCCGCCTCGGCCTCGCCGGTTTGGGCAGGCTCGGCCTGCTCCTCGAAGCGCTTGCGCCAAGCGCCGATCTGGGAGCCATCGTAGAGCGACGGATCCTGCAGGGTCTTGACCGCCTCGAACGGCTCGGAGCGGTTGCGCCCGATCTGAGAACCCTTCCTCACCGGTCGGCCGGCCGCAAGATCGTCGAGAAGCTTCTCGAAGTTCTCAGCCGTCAAATCTTCGTAATAATCGTCGTTGATCTGCACCATCGGCGCGTTCGAGCACGCGCCCAGGCACTCGACCTCGAGCCAGGAGAAGGTGCCGTCGGCCGTGACATGGTTCTGATCGCCGATACGCTTCTCGAGCACCTTCTTGATGTCGCCGGCGCCCCGCAGCACGCAGGGGGTGGTGCCGCAGAATTGGATGAAATACTTTCCAACCGGCTCCAGGTTGAACATTGTGTAGAAGGTCGCGACCTCCATCACCCGGATGACCGGCATGTCGAGCCGCGCAGCCACGGCCTCGATAGCCTTGCGGGGCAGCCAGCCACCAGCCTGCTCCTGCGCCTTCCCCAGCAACGCGATCACCGCGGAGGCCTGGCGGCCGGGCGGATACTTGGCGATCTGCTGCTGGGCAAAAGCTTCGGTCTCGGGCGAGAACACGAAGCTCTCGGGCTGCAATTCTTCAGGCGCGAGCTTACGAACGGCCATTTGACTCTTCTCCTCATCGTCATGGCCGGGCAAGACCCGGCCATTCACGACTTGAACTTTTCATCACGCTTTTCGGAGCGTGGCGCCAGGCCCGCGATCGAGCCCGGATTATTTCCTACCGGTCGACTTCACCGAACACGATGTCGAGCGACCCGAGAACGCCTGCGACGTCGGCCAGCATGTGGCCGCGGCACATGAAATCCATTCCCTGCAGGTGCGCGAAGCCCGGAGCGCGGACGTGGCACCGATACGGCTTGTTGGTGCCGTCGGATACCAGATATACGCCGAACTCGCCCTTCGGGGCCTCCACGGTGGCGTAGACCTCGCCCGCAGGGACGTGGAAGCCTTCCGTGTAGAGCTTGAAGTGATGGATCAGCGCCTCCATGGAGCGCTTCATGTCCTTGCGCGACGGCGGAGCGATCTTGCCGTCGAGCGTCGAGACGGGCCCCTGCCCGTCCGGAGCCCGCAGCTTGTCCAGGCACTGGCGCATGATGCGCACGGACTGGCGCATCTCTTCCATACGGATGACCTGACGGTCGTAGTTGTCGCCGTTGAGGCCTACGGGAATGTCGAACTCCATCTCCTCGTAGCACTCGTAGGGCTGCGCCTTGCGCAGGTCCCAGGCGACGCCACAGCTGCGCACGAGCACGCCGGAGAAGCCCCACTTCCAGCAATCGTCGAGGGTGATCGTGCCGATATCGACGTTGCGCTGCTTGAAGATGCGGCTGCCCATGACGAGCGTGTCGAGATCGTCCAGCACCTTCAGGAAAGGATCGCAGAAGGCCTCGATATCGTCGATCAGCTCGGGTTGGATGTCCATGCTCACGCCGCCCGGACGGAAGTAATTGGCGTGCATGCGTGAGCCGGAGATGCGCTCGTAGAAGATCATGAGCTTCTCGCGCTCCTCGAAGCCCCAGAGCGGCGGGGTGAGCGCACCGACGTCCATGGCCTGCGTGGTCACATTGAGGAGGTGCGAAAGCAGGCGCCCGATTTCCGAGAACAGGACGCGGATCAGCTGCGCGCGACGTGGGACTTCGATGCCGAGGAGCTTCTCGACCGCGAGGCAGTAGGCGTGTTCCTGGTTCATCGGCGCGACGTAGTCGAGCCGGTCGAAATAGGGATTGGCCTGAACGTAGGTCTTGTACTCGATCAGCTTCTCGGTGCCGCGGTGGAGGAGGCCGATATGTGGATCGACACGCTCGACGACCTCGCCGTCGAGCTCCAGCACGAGCCGGAGCACACCGTGCGCCGCCGGGTGCTGGGGACCGAAGTTGATCGTGAAGTTGCGGATGTTATGCTCGCCCATGGGTCGCCCTTCCCGCCGTTAAGCCTTGGCCTTCTCGTCACCGGGCAGCACGTAGTCGGTGCCCTCCCAGGGAGAGAGGAAGTCGAAGTTGCGGAACTCCTGGCTGAGCTTCACCGGCTCGTATACCAC
>DASRWK010000141.1:0-4813 GCA_035776715.1 Microvirga sp. | reverse complement strand
GTCATGTGCGGAAACAGCGCGTAGGACTGAAACACCATCGAGAGATTGCGCTTCTGCGGCGGCACCTCGTTGGCACGCCGGCCTCCGATGCGGATCTCGCCGTCGGAAACCGTTTCCAACCCGGCGATCATACGCAGCAGGGTGGACTTGCCGCACCCCGACGGGCCGACGAGGACGACGAACTCGCCGTCCGCGACCGCGAGATCGACGCCGTGGAGAATCTCGACGGCGCCGTAGCGCTTCTTGACATTTTCGAGGTGGAGATCGGCCATCGGAAACTCCTCTCACCTGATCGCATCGATGAAGGGCAGGTTGCCGGCCGTGAGGCCGCCATCCACGGGCAGGGCGACGCCCGTGATCCCGGCGGAGAGGGGCGATGCGAGGAAGACCGCCGCATTCGCCACGTCGGCGGGAGTGACCATGTGACCGAGGGGATAAAGGCGCGAGACCTTCTCGAGAATCTGAGGGTCCTTCTCGATCCGGTGGTCCCATGCATGGGTGCGCACGGAGCCCGGGCAGATCGCATTCGAGCGGATGCCATGGTGTCCACATTCCGTCGCGATGGCCCTGGCATAGGCGACGAGCCCTGCTTTTGCTGCCGCATAAGCCGGATTGCCGAAATGGGCGAGGGCGTTCACGGATGAGATGAAGACAAAGACGCCCGATCCTCGTGCCTTCATGGGATCGAGGAAGGGCGCCGTGAAATTGCGGGCGCCGTTGAGATTTACCTCGAGTTCGAAGTTCCAGGCGTGGTCGTCGACCTGCTCGAGCGTCTCCGCGCGGGTGTATCCTGCATTGCTGACGACGATGTCTGGCAAGCCCGCGCTCGCCTGAATGCGCGCGCAGGCTCGCCTGCATGCGTCGGGATCACCCAGGTCGAAGATCTCCTTGTGGGCGATGTCCACGGCTTCGAGAGCTTCCGCTGAGACGTCGCAGGCGACGACACGCGCCCCGGCGTCGCGGAACCGCTGGACCATGGTGACACCGATCCCGCCGCCTGCACCCGTGATGACGGCCAACCGGCCTTCCAAGCTGTCCTTCAACGGCTTGCTCCGAACTGTTTCTCGCTTTCGATTTCATCAAGGCTGGAGCGATTTATGAAAATTAGCAACATGAAACCGGAGGTTTTAAGCACAAATCCCCTTGCGCAAGTAATTTTCTTTCACAAGAATACTTCTGCCGGGCTGCTTTTCTAAGGTGTGCGGCCCTAGCAGAGGGAACATGCACGTGAGAAAACTCCATAAGAACACCTTCTTCAGCCTCAAGGGCCTCATGCTCGCAGGCGTCGGCGCGATCGCCCTCTCGGCAAGCGCCAATGCTGGTACCGTCCGCGTCACGGTCGCGGAATACTCGGCCAAGACCGGGCCTTATTTCGAGCAGGTGGCCAAGGACTTCGAGGCGGCCAATCCTGACATCAAGATCCAGTTCGAAGTGGTGCCGTGGGACAACCTGCTTCAGAAGCTGACCACGGATATCTCGGCCAATGCCAATGCAGATCTGTCGATCATCGGCACCCGATGGCTCGTGGACTTCGTCGAGCAGGGAATCGCGGAGCCGCTCGACAGCTATCTCACCCCCGAGATCAAGGGGCGCTTCATCGAGACGTTCCTGACGCCCTCGGTGATGAACGGAAAGACATACGGGCTGCCCATCGCCGCGTCCGCGCGGGCGATGTACTACAACAAGGATCTGTTCGAGAAGGCGGGGCTCTCCGAACCGCCGAAGACCTGGGCGGAACTGGAGGAGAGTGCAAAGAAGATCACCGCGCTGGGTAACGGCGTCTACGGTTTCGGTCTTCAGGGCAAGGAGGTCGAGACCGACGTCTATTTCTATTACGGCATGTGGTCCTTCGGCGGCGACATCGTGAAGGATGGAAAGTCGGGGCTCGACTCGACGGCTGCCATCGAGGCGGCATCGCTCTACAAGCGCCTCATCGACGAGGGTGCGACCCAACCGGGCGTGACCTCCTATGCCCGCGAGGACGTGCAGAACCTGTTCAAGCAGGGCAAGGTCGGCATGATGATGACCGCGCCGTTCCTCGCCAACCAGATCCGTGACGAGGCTCCTAACCTCAAATACGGCGTGGCCCCGATTCCGAAAGGGCCCAGCGGAGACCAGGGCACCTATGGCGTGACCGACTCGGTCATCATGTTCCAGAACTCCAAGAACAAGGCCGAAGCGTTCAAGTTTCTCGACTTCCTGTTCCAGCCGAAGCAGCGCATCAAGTTCACGATCGACGAGGGCTTCCTGCCGGTGACCAAGGCAGAGGCGGAGGACAAGTACTTCGTCGAGAATGCCGACCTGAAGGTGTTCACGAGCCTTCTGCCGATCGCGCGCTTTGCGCCGGTCATCGCAGGCTGGGAGGAGATCGCCGACATCACGACGTCGGCGCTCCAGCGGATTTACCTCGGCAACGGCCAGATCGAGCCGACGCTGAAGGAGGCCGCATCCAAGGCGAACGCGATCCTGAAGTAATCGTCTCGACAGGAGGGGCCGGGCGATCGGACCGGTCCCTCTATTCTGTTTGCTCAGCCAACGGAACGTCTATGACCTCGAAACGGGTGGTTGCGCCCTATGTTCTCATTCTGCCCAGTTTTGTTCTGGCGGCCCTCATCGTCATCTGGCCCGTCAGCGAGCTGGCCCAGCTTGCCAGCCACAGCGTGAACCGCTTCGGCCAGTTGCGTGATTTCGTCGGCATGGCGAATTTCGCTGCGCTGCTCGACGACCCGAACTTTATCGCTTCCCTCTGGCGGACGGGAATCTGGACCGTCGGCGTGGTCGGCGGCGCGATTCTCTGTTCCGTTCCTGTCGCCCTGGTGCTGAACGAGGACTTCTACGGGCGCGACCTCGCCCGGGTGATCGTCATGCTGCCGTGGGCGGTCTCACTCACCATGACGGCCATCGTCTGGCGTTGGGCGCTGTCGGGTGAGAGCGGAATGCTGAACTCGGCCCTCATGGGTTTCGGCGTCATCGATGAGAACATCCAGTGGCTTGCCGAGGCGAGCACCGCATTTCCGATGCAGATCCTCATCGGCATCCTCGTCACCATTCCTTTCACGGTCACGATCATCCTCGGCGGACTCTCGTCCATTCCCGACGATCTCTACGAGGCGGCGGCGCTCGAAGGAGCAGGGAGGTGGGAGCAGTTCCGGCACATCACGCTTCCGCTCATCGCCCCGTTCCTGAACATCGCGCTCGTGCTGAACACGATCTACGTGTTCAACTCCTTCCCGATCATCTGGGCGATGACGCAGGGCGGGCCGGCGAACTCCACCGACATTCTCGTCACATACCTCTACAAGGTCGGCTTCAGGCTGGGAAAACTGGGGGAGGCTTCCGCGGTCTCCCTGGTGATGTTCGGCATCCTCCTGATCTTCACCCTGATCTATGTGCGGCTCACGACGTCGCGGGGAGTGAAGGCATGAACTCGTCCAAGCTCCGTCGTTCGCTCGTTTGCTGGCTCGTTCTTTCGCCCATTGTCGTCGCGGCGATCTTCCCGTTCGCCGTGATGCTGATCACGGCCCTCAAGCCCAGTACCGAAGTGCTGACGCCGACCTGGTGGCCCTCCCGGATCGCCTGGGAGAACTTCCGGACCATGTGGGTTGCGACGAATTTCGGGAACGCCCTGAGAAACTCGCTCTATGTCTCGGTTCTGGCCACCCTCGGCTCGCTGATCGTGTCCATTCCGGCGGCCTATGCCCTCACGCGTTTCGACTTCAGGGGGCGTGAGTTCTATCGGCAGTTCCTCCTCGTCACGCAGATGCTGTCGCCCATCGTTCTGGTGGTAGGCTTGTTCCGCCTGATGGTCGCGCTCGGGGTGATCGACAGCATCAATGCCGTAACCGTGGTCTATGCGGCCTTCAACATCGCCTTCTCCGTGTGGATGCTGCAGAGCTATTTCGCCACAATCCCCCTCGACCTGGAGGAGGCGGCCTGGATGGAAGGGGCGGGGCGGGCGAAAACCCTCGTAAAGGTTTTCCTACCCCTTGCCGTGCCGGCGATGGTGGTGACGGCGATCTTCACGTTCATCAATGCGTGGAACGAGTTCGTCATCGCTCTGACGCTGCTGAGATCCCAGGACAGCTACACGCTGCCCATCCAGATCTTCTCCCTGGTGTCGGGGCGCTACACGGTGGAGTGGCATCATGTGATGGCCGCCACTTTCGCCGCGACGATCCCCGTCGCCATCGCGTTCGCGTGGCTCCAGCGCTATCTGGTGCGCGGACTTGCGCTCGGGGCGGTGAAGTAAGCTGCCAATAACCATAAAGGACAAGCAATGACGAAGCAGACTTTCGGGTCCTCCCATGTTCCCCTGTCGCCGGCGGTCCGGGCGGGGGACTTCATCTTCATTTCAGGACAGACGCCGGTCGGCCCGAACGGAGAGAATGTCGGGGGAACGATCGAGGTCCAGACCCGTCAGGTTCTGGAGAACATCAAGGCGGCCCTGGCATTGGCCGGCGCCGAGATGTCGGATGTGGTCAAGACGACCGTGTGGCTCGAGGACGCGCGCGACTTCGGCGGCTTCAACAAGGTCTATGCCACATACTTCCCCACCGATCCGCCGGCCCGCACCACCGCCGAAGGGCGCCTGATGGTGGACATCAAGGTGGAAATCGAGGCGGTCGCCTACAAGCCTCTGAACGGGCACCCGTAACCCGGCATATCACCGCCGGATCTGTCGCCGTTTACCTTGTGTCTTAAGCCTTTGTCGACTTCGCTCCCCTATCGAGACGGCGGGTCGAAGAATTCCCAGAAAAGGAACGGGACAATGGCTCTGACGGGGCGTTTCAACCTCCGGAAATCGTTTTCCGGA
>DASRWK010000140.1:0-3052 GCA_035776715.1 Microvirga sp. | reverse complement strand
CGTCGTGGATGAACCGGGTCGGCGGATCGTCAGGCAAGAGCTGCAAAGGGGCGGAATGGCGCTCCCCTGGGAGGACGGGATCGCCTTCGCACGTCGTGCGATGGCCTTGGCCCTGGAGGACCGTACCTCGGCGGCGGCACTGAAGGGGTGGGTGTTCTTCGATCGGGGATTGGTCGATGCCGCGACTGCGCTACAGCATCTGACAGGTGAATCAGTCCTGGCGGGGCTCGCACAGTCGCATCGCTATTACCGGACGATCTTTCTGGCGCCGCCATGGACCGAAATTTACGTGAACGATCCGGAACGTCGTCACGGCTTCGAGGCAGCGGAAGCCGAATACTTCCGCCTTCTGAAAGCCTATCGCCTGCTTGGCTACGACGTTTCCATCCTGCCCAAGGTCAGCGTGTCGAAGCGCGCCGACTTCATCGAGGGAGCTTTGCTTTCTTCGAGGCGCACCGCGGATGACCGGGTCAACTAGAGCTGTTTCCGCTTGCCTGGAATCATCTCTCTTCTTTGGTTTGCCGCATTCTTTAACGGCGAAGCGGATCCGCTTCGCCGAGGAGTGCTCTAGGCGCAACAGCTGATGTGGGAGCCAGTATCGTCACCAATTGAATCAGGCCGCGCTCCAGCCCCCTATCGTTCACATGGCGTCCCAGGTCCAGCATTCCCTTCATGGTGAATTGTGCGGCCGTGTACGGGTTCGACCGGGATTCCATGCTCGCCCCATATCGCGCTCGACCTGTTCCGAGGAGACGGACGGGCTTTCGCCTGCCAGGGGTTCCGACCCTCCGCAAGCCAGGAGAGGGTCTGTTGCCAGAAGCCGTCGGCGTGCCTCGAGTGGAAGAGGCCGAAGTGACCGACGGAGTCGTGGCCGAGATCCTTTGAATCCAGATGGATGAAGATCCGGTCTGACGACGTGTAGTAGGACAGTCCCCGCTTGACGGCCACGGGAGGTGCATACTCGTCATCCCACACCGTGACGGCAAGAATGGGTGCGGTCACAGCAGCGAAGCGCCGGAGCAGGGCGTCCCGCTTCCGGGGCGGATGGCTGAGCTCCATCCTGTCCTTCCGGAACGACCATTCGTTGGCCACGCCCGAGGGCATGTCCTCGAGCCAGCCGAGGCGGCGGCCCGGAAAGTAGCCGCAGACTGCGGTGACCACGGGCATGACGACGTGCCACTTCAGGAACAGGGGAACGCGCCTATGGGCGGCATAGTCGCGCCACCAGGCGTACTGCGCCCCGACGGTCAGCATGCGGTCGACCAGGACGGCGCTCTCGGCCAGCCCCGGCAGGAAGCCGCCGAAGCTGTGGCCCACCACCAGCAGGGTAGCGTCCGGATCGTGCGATTTCGCGAACCGCACGGCGGCATCGAAATCCAGCTCGCCCCAATCGCTCCAGCGAAAGCCGCACCCGCGCAGCCGTTCCGGCCGCGACAGACCGATGCCCCGGTAATCGTAGGTGAGCACGTCGAAGCCGTTCTGGGTCAGAAAACGGGCGTAGTAGTGATAGTACTTCGCGAGTACCGCCGTGGCCGGGTTGACGATCACGGTGCCCATGCTTGCCCCGTCGGTACGCCACAGGTGCCCGCGCAGACGGTAGCCGTCCTGACAGACGATCTCGACCTCTTCCGCTTCGGTCATCTCCTTGCTCCTAGTGCCGACCGTAGACGAAGGTGCCGCGCTCGCGGATCCAGCTCGCCGCGTGGATCATGGCGGCCTCTGCGGTGCGGGCGAGCGCGCTGCCCATGCTGATGCGGGCGACTCCGATGGCGGCGAGGTCCGCGACCGACAGCGGCGGCGCGTCGAGTCCCATGAGCACGTTCACGGGCTTGTCCACGGCCTCGCACACAGCCTTGATGGACCGGAGGTCCGGCAAGCCGGGCGCGTAGAGCACGTCGGCGCCCGCCGCCGCGAACGCCCTCAGCCGCGCGATGGTATCGTCGAGGTCGGGCCGTCCATGCAGGAAATTCTCAGAGCGCGCGGTGAGCACGAAGTCGCTTCCGCGGCCGTGGGCTTCCTCTGCGGCTGCGCGCACCCGCTCGACGGCAAGCTCGAACGGGTAGATCGGATCGTCAGGGCGTCCGGTCGCATCCTCGATGGAGCCTCCGGCGAGACCGATGTCGATGGCGTAATGGATGGTCTCGGCGCAGCCCGCCGGGTCGTCCGCGAAGCAATTCTCGAGGTCGGCCGAAACAGGCAGGTGCGTCGCGCGCACGATCGCGTAGGCATTCGCCAGCGTCTCGTCGCGTCCTACCTCGCCGATACCATCCCGCAATCCCAGTGAGAGGGCGAGACCCGCGCTCGTGGTGCCGAGTGCCTCGAAGCCGAGCGACGTCAGTTGCCGGGCCGAGCCGACGTCCCATGCATTGGCCATCACGAAAGCCCGCCTCTCCTCGTGCATCCTGCGGAACAAGGCTGCCTTCTCGGTTTGTGTCGTCATCGTCCGATCCTTCAGTGGGGAGTGCCGTCCTTTTGCCGAAACGCCCAGCCCTGCAGACGGAGCGCGCCGACGAGATCCTCGGCCGGGTCGCTGAGTTCGTCACCCTTTGTGCGGTCCCCGGTCCCGAGATAGATGATGGGCCCAGCGGAGCGGCCCTCGAAATGGTGGCTGACATGGCCCGCCTTGAACCCGGCGCACATGCCTGGGCCGAGGACCGTCTCCAGCGCTGCCAGATTCACGCCGAAGTTCTTGAGTCCGAAGAGGTCGCCGAGCGGACGCCGGGCTCGCCCTTCCAGCTGCGAGGCGAACGGCTCGGTCCGTGCCGGGGCATCGAGTGCTCCGATGGCGAGCGGCAATTCCATGGACGCTCCCCTTACGATCCGCCGGGCACCCGAAGCACGGCCCCGGTCACGCAGGACGCTTCCGGCTCCCCACGCCATGAATGTCCGTGTAGACGGTGCCCGGAGCGATCGCGTTGGCGCGGATGCCGGATGGCGCGACCTCCATTGCAAGACCGACGGTGACGGCCTCCACGGCTGCCTTGCTGCGACGTCGTGGACGTATTCGTTAGGAGCGCGGAGGATCGCGGCGATGGGCGAGATGTTGACCATG
>DASRWK010000139.1:0-5370 GCA_035776715.1 Microvirga sp. | reverse complement strand
CATCACCATCTCGGGCTTCGAAGGCGGCACGGGCGCCTCTCCCCTCACCTCGCTCAAGCATGCGGGCTCGCCGTGGGAGATCGGCCTTGCCGAGACGCAGCAGACCCTCGTGCTCAACCGCCTGCGCGGCCGCGTGGCGCTGCAGGCGGACGGTGGCCTGCGCACCGGTCGTGACGTCGTGATCGCGGCGCTGCTCGGCGCCGACGAATACGGTTTCTCGACCGCGCCGCTGATCGCTGCGGGCTGCATCATGATGCGCAAGTGCCACCTGAACACCTGCCCGGTGGGCGTGGCCACGCAGGACCCCGTTCTGCGCAAGCGCTTCAAGGGGCTGCCGGAGCACGTCATCAATTACTTCTTCTTCGTCGCAGAGGAAGTGCGAGAGCTGATGGCCGAGATGGGCTTTACCTCCATCGACGAGATGATCGGCCAGTCCGATCTGCTCGACAAGAACGCGGCCATCGACCACTGGAAGGCGAAGGGCCTCGACTTCACGAAGCTCTTCCACAAGCCGGAGGTGCCTTCGCATGTGGCGATCCGTCACCAGGAGCGTCAGGCCCACCCCATCACCGACGTGCTCGATCGCGAGCTCATCGCACGGGCCGGCCCCGCGCTGGAAAAGGGCGAGGCCGTCACCATCGAGGCGCGGGTGCGCAGCTCCGACCGCTCGGTGGGCGCGATGCTCTCCGGCGAAGTCGCCAAACGCTACGGCCACGAGGGCCTGCCGGACGACACGATCGCCGTCAATCTGAAGGGCACGGCGGGCCAGAGCTTCGGCGCATGGCTGGCCGCGGGCGTGACGCTGAACCTCGAGGGCGAGGCGAACGACTATGTCGGCAAGGGCCTGTCGGGCGGCAAGCTGATCATCCGGCCGTCGCTGGACTCGAGGGTCGTGCCAGAACGCTCGATCATCGTGGGGAACACGGTGATGTACGGTGCGATCTCCGGCGAAGCCTATTTCCGCGGCGTCGCGGGAGAGCGGTTCGCCGTTCGCAATTCCGGCGCCATCGCGGTGGTGGAAGGCACGGGCGATCACGGCTGCGAGTACATGACCGGCGGCCTCGTCGTCGTGCTGGGACAAACCGGCCGCAACTTCGCGGCGGGCATGTCGGGCGGCATCGCCTATGTGCTCGACGAGGACGGCACGTTCTCCAAGCGCTGCAACCTCTCCATGGTCGATCTCGAACCCGTCGAGGAGGAGGAGGACCTCATGCGCCGCCTCCATCACCACGGGGGCGATCTGGAGACGAAGGGACGCATCGACATCATGGCCAATATGTCGGGCCCGGACGAAGAGCGCCTGATGCAGCTCATCACCAATCACCACACCTATACGGGCTCGGTCCGCGCGAAGGAAATCCTCGACAACTGGGCGACCTTCCGCACCAAGTTCGTGAAGGTGATGCCGGTCGAATACCGTCGTGCGCTCCAGGAGATGGATCGTCTCCGGAACCTGCAGGCAGCGGAATAAGGATAAGGGGCAAACCGATGGGTAAGGTCACAGGCTTTCTCGAATACGACCGGCAGGAGCAGAAGTATCAGCTCGCCGGTGAACGCGTGCGCCACTTCCGCGAGTTCACCCTGCCGCTCGACGACAACGATCTGAAGAAACAGGCTGGGCGATGCATGGATTGCGGCATCCCCTTCTGCCACGGTCCGACGGGCTGTCCTGTGCACAACCAGATTCCCGACTGGAACGATCTGGTCTGGCAGGGCGACTGGGAGGAAGCTGCGCGCAACCTGCACAGCACCAACAACTTCCCCGAGTTTACCGGTCGCGTCTGCCCCGCCCCGTGCGAGGAAGCATGCACGCTGAACCTCGAGAACCAGCCGGTCACCATCAAGACCATCGAGCAGGCGATCGCCGACAAGGCGTGGGAGATGGGCTACATCAAGCCTGAACCCGCGGGCTTCTCCACCGGCAAGCGCGTCGCCGTCATCGGCTCCGGCCCAGCGGGCCTCGCTGCCGCGCAGCAGCTTGCCCGCGCTGGCCACGACGTGCATGTGTTCGAGCGTCAGGCGAGGCCGGGTGGCCTGCTCCGGTACGGCATTCCGGACTTCAAGATGGAGAAGTACCACATCGACCGCCGCGTGAAGCAGATGGAGGCCGAAGGCGTCACCTTCCATTGCGGGGTCAATATCGGCGTGGACCGCAGCTTCGCCTCGCTTCACAACGAGTACGATGCGGTGCTCTTCGCCGGTGGCGCGGAAGATCCGCGCAACCCGAACCTGCCGGGGCAGGATCTGAAGGGCGTGCATTACGCGATGCCGTATCTCACCCAGTCCAACAAGCGCGTGGGCGGCGAGGATGTCACCGACGAGCCGATCCTCGCGGGCGGCAAGCATGTCGTGGTCATCGGCGGCGGCGACACCGCCTCCGACTGCATCGGCACCGCGTTCCGCCAGGGTGCGCTCTCCGTCACGCAGCTCGACATTCGTCCCAAGCCTCCGGAGCGCGAGGACAAGCTGACCGTGTGGCCCTATTGGCCGACGAAGATGCGCACCTCCTCCTCCCAGGCCGAAGGCGCGGAGCGCGAGTTCCAGGCCGCGACGCTCGGCATCGTCGGCAAGAAGGGCCAGGTCACCGGGGTGCAATGCGCCCGCGTGGACGAGAAGCGCCAACCGATCCCGGGCACCGAGTTCACGCTCAAGGCCGATCTCGTCTTCGTCGCCATCGGCTTTGCGGGCTCCGTCAAGGAAGGCCTGCTGGAGCAGTCCGGTGTCGCCATGGACAGACGCGGGAACGTGGTGGCTGACGACAGGAGCTACAGGACCTCCAACGACAAGGTCTTCGTGGCGGGGGACATGCGCCGCGGTCAGTCCCTCGTGGTCTGGGCGATCCGCGAAGGCCGTCAGGCCGCACGCGCCATCGACACCTATCTGACGGGTGACAGCAACCTGCCGGTCTGATCGCCCGACTCACACAAGGCGAAAGGCGGCCGATCCAGGCGATCGAGCCGCCTTTTCTGCGGGCTGGCGTCTCACGATCCCGGCCAGCGGAAGTCGTCCGCACGCCCTGGACGGGAGCTCGGCGCGATGCCGGTGCGCAGCGCGCGCTGCACGGGATAGACATGATCGCCGTTCAGCTTCGGCGTGCCGGAGACGAGGGTGCCGCCCGGCGTCACGTCCTGACGCGTCAACGGCAGGACGGGGCCGACGAGGGGCTTGCTGGGAAGAGAAACCGGAGCCGCAGCATCGGGCGGCGTGGGAAGAGCGGCCTCGATGTTCGGGGCAGCGGTCGGAGCGGTCGCTACCGGCGTGCCGGTGCGGATCGATTCCAGGATCTTCTTGATCTCCACATCCGCGAAGAAGGCGATCTTGCGCGCACCCGCCTTGGTGAAGGACACGCCATCGCCCGTGCGCAGCCGTGCAGGCTCGCCATCCACGTTGGGGCCGGTGGAGGTGTAGTGGTTTTCCTCATCCACGAATCCGGGGAAGATATCGACGTAGGTCCCGCCGTGGCGCTGCACACTCTCCTGATAGATGTCGTTCATGGCCAGGAGATCCTCGGAGAGCTTGCTGCTCTTCATGGGCGGCAGGCCGATCCAGACCACGGGGATGTCGCGCTCTCTGAAGGTACTCAGGATCCCATCGATCCTCTGCCCGTAGAGTTCCTTCCAACGGTCGGAGAGCAGCTCGATCCGTTCCTCGCCCTCCTGCAGACTCTGGCGGTCGCTCAGGCCCAGCATGATGACGGCGATGGTCGCCTTCTGGCCTGAATCGAGGGTTGACCTGATAAAGTTCGACCAGTCCGCCGGATCGCTGCGCACGAGATTACTGCCGCTCCTGATCTTGCCCACCACGGCCACATCGCTGTTCTCCGCATAGGCTGCCTCGAGACCCTGGCGCGCGAACTCGGCCAGGGAATCGCCGAAGACCACGATATGGGTGCTGGGATCCACCTTGGGTTTCTCAGGGCGCGCGGCGTTCGTGGGTTGTGGAGCCTTGCGCGGCTTGGCGACGGGAGCCCGCGCCGGCGGCGGCGGATCTTCGGGAACGCCGAGGAAGCGGCGCAGGCTGAATCCCTGCTGAGGCTGCGCCGGCTGAACGAGCTTTCCGGGATAATAGCCCGGCGGATAGGCCCGAGGATCACGGTAAGGCCGCTGCGGCTGTTGCTGCGGATAATAATAATAGCCCTGCGCCACGGCCGATTGCCTGCTTCCCAGGGTGAGAAACAGGCTTAAAGTCAGCAGGCCGAGGATCGTCAGCAAACGCATGGTGGTTCCACGTTGATCCGGACCACCCACTTTATAGGGCTTTCACCGGACCTGTCAGCGGGCCGCGCGCAATTCGCGCAGGACCGCGTAATCGGCATAACCGTCGGGAATCAAGCCCCGTCTGAGCTGGAAGTTCCGCACGGCCTCCCGTGTCTTCGATCCGAACTTGCCGTCCATCTCCCCCTCGTAGAAGCCGAGGCGCGCAAGGCGAAGCTGCAACTCATGGCGCTCGTCCTTGCCGAGCAGGGGCTGGTCCTTGGGCCAGGATCCCTGGATCGGCGGTCCGCCCATGATCCGGTCGCCGAGATGGGCCACGCCCATGGCATAGGCATCGGACGAGTTGTAGCTCTTGATGACGTCGTAATTGCGCGTGACCAGGAAAGCCGGTCCGTTCGCTCCGCCAGGCAGGAACAGGCTCGCCTCCCCCGCCCGGGGCATGGCCTTGCCGTCGACCCGTCGCAGGCCCAGGGTCTGCCATTGAGCGAAGCTCAGCTTCAGGTGCCGGAAATCGAAGCGTGACGGCAGCTTGACCTCGAAGCCCCAGGGCAGGCCCGGCTCCCAGCCCTGCTGGCGCAGGTAGTTGGCGGTCGAGGCCATGGCGTCCGGGATCGAGGACCAGATGTCGCGCACCCCGTCCCGGTTGCCGTCCACCGCGTATTTCATGAAGCTCGAGGGCATGAACTGGGTCTGCCCCATGGCTCCGGCCCAGGAGCCCAGCATCTTGTCCCGGCTGATATGCCCCTCTTCCAGGATCTGGAGCGCGATGAGAAGCTCCTCCCTGAAGAAGTCGCCCCGGTAGCCTGTATAGGCCAGTGTCGCGAGGGCCCGCACGACATAGATCGAACCGGTGAAGCTGCCGAAATTGGTTTCCATGCCCCAGACGCCGAGAATCACGGAGCGCGGAACGCCGTAGGTCTTCTCGATCGCCGTCAGGGTCTTCGGCCACTCGGCGGCCATCTCACGGCCACGCTGGAGGCGCTGTGCCGAAATCGCACCATTGATGTAGTCCCAGATCGGACGGACGAACTCTGACTGCTTCTTGGTGAGCGCAATGATCTTCGGATCGGGCGCGACGCCCCGGAAGGCCTCGTCGAAAGTGGCACGCGAGACGCCGCGCGCTTTGGCCGCCGGCCATAGGCCCCGCACGAAGCTC
>DASRWK010000138.1:0-3544 GCA_035776715.1 Microvirga sp. | reverse complement strand
GAGAGACCCAGGCTCAGCTGTGCATGCCCGCAACCCGAACCCCGGCACGATGGTCAGCCGAGACGACCTCCGCAACGTCGCGATCGTCGCGCACGTCGACCACGGCAAGACCACCCTCGTCGACAAGCTGCTCCAGCAGTCTGGTGCCTTCCGCGAGAACCAGCGCGTCGAAGAGCGCGCGATGGATTCCAACGATCTCGAGAAGGAGCGTGGCATCACCATCCTGGCCAAGGCTACTTCCGTGGTCTGGAAGGACACCCGCATCAACATCGTCGACACCCCTGGCCACGCCGATTTCGGCGGCGAGGTGGAGCGCATCCTGAGCATGGTGGACGGCGCCATCGTGCTCGTCGACGCGGCCGAAGGCCCGATGCCGCAGACCAAGTTCGTGGTGTCCAAGGCCCTCAAGATCGGCCTCAGGCCCATCGTGGCCATCAACAAGATCGACCGTCCCGATGCCCGCCATCAGGAAGTGATCAACGAGGTATTCGACCTTTTCGCGGCGCTCGACGCCACCGACGAGCAGCTCGACTTCCCGATTCTCTACGGATCGGGCCGCAACGGCTGGATGGCGAAGTCCCCAGAGGGTCCGAGCGATCAGGGCTTGGCCCCGCTCTTCGACCTCGTGCTCGAGCACGTGCCCCCGGCCAAGACCGAGGAAGGCCCGTTCCGCATGCTCGGCACCCTGCTCGAATCAAATCCCTTCCTGGGTCGCATCGTCACGGGCCGCATCGCGTCCGGCACGGTGAAGCCGAACCAGGCGATCAAGGTCATCGACCGCGAGGGCAAGCTCGTCGAAACCGGGCGCGTGTCCAAGATCCTGGCTTTCCGCGGCCTGGAGCGCCAGCCGATCGAGCTGGGCGAGGCGGGCGACATCGTCTCCATCGCGGGCCTGGAGAAGGGCTCGGTGGCCGACACCTTCTGCGCGCCTGAGAACGACATCCCGATCCAGGCGCAGCCCATCGACCCGCCGACCGTGACCATGTCCTTCATCGTCAACGACAGCCCGCTGGCCGGCACCGAGGGCGACAAGGTGACGAGCCGCATGATCCGCGACCGCCTGTTCAAGGAGGCGGAAGGCAACGTGACCCTCAAGATCGAGGAAGCGGCCGACAAGGACTCGTTCTACGTCTCGGGCCGCGGCGAATTGCAGCTCGCGATCCTGATCGAGACCATGCGCCGCGAGGGCTTCGAGCTCGCCGTGTCGCGTCCCCGCGTTGTGTTCGAGAAGGACGAGAACGGCCAGCTCCTCGAGCCTATCGAGGAAGTGGTGATCGACGTGGACGAGGAGTTCTCCGGCGTCGTGGTGCAGAAGATGTCCGAGCGCCGCGCCGAGATGGTCGAGATGCGCCCGTCCGGCGGCAACCGCCAGCGCCTCGTGTTCTACGCTCCGACCCGCGGCCTCATCGGCTACCAGAGCGAGCTTCTGACCGATACCCGCGGCACGGCGATCATGAACCGCCTGTTCCATGCCTACGAGCCCTACAAGGGCGAGATCGCCGGCCGCCGCAACGGCGTGCTGATCTCCAACGATTCGGGCGAGGCGGTGGCCTATGCGCTGTGGAACCTGGAGGATCGCGGCCCGATGATGATCGAGCCCGGCTGGAAGGTCTATCAGGGCATGATCGTCGGCGAGCACAACCGCGAGAACGACCTCGAGGTGAATGTGCTGAAGGGCAAGAAGCTCACCAATATCCGCACGACCTCCAAGGACGAGGCGGTGCGACTGACGCCGCCGATCCGCATGACTCTGGAAAAGTCGCTCGCCTGGATCCAGGACGACGAACTCGTGGAAGTCACGCCGAAGTCGATCCGTATCCGCAAGGCGATCCTCGACCCGAACGAGCGCAAGCGCGCCGAGAAGCAGAAGGAAGCGCTGAGCGCCTGAGGCAGTGCCTCGAGCCCGTATTGAAAGGCCGCCCTTTGGCGGCCTTTTTCACATCATCGGTCATGTTGCCGTCAGTTCGTCATGGCCGGGCTGGTTCCGGCCATTCCGATGAAGAAGCGCATTCCACCTCACGCAACCCGGATCATCGGCAAAGGCGGGATGACGCGGAGGGAGATCAATCGCCCTCGGCCTTGTCGCCCTGTCCCTTCTTGGCTCCCTCGCCCATGGGATTGGTGGAATCCTCGCCGGACGCGGCGGGGTTCTCGCGGCCCTGGGGAGTCAGGCGTGGGGCGCTGATGTCCTTTTCGGTCGCCTGGTCGGACTTGCCGTCGGATTGAGCCATCGCTGCTTGTTCCTTTGCTTGAATCAGACCGGGCCGCCGGAGCCGCTCGTCGGCCCGGAGCCGGATTCGGAGCCCTCGTTGCCGAGCGAGCGCGAGCCGCTTGGATCGGTCAGGCCGGTAGCGCGTCCGCCGGCATCGGTGCCGCTCGACGGACTGCCCTTGGGACCGCCGGGAATGGTGCTGGAGCCGGTGCCCGTCGCATTGGCCTCGTCGACCGAGCCACCCAGGTCGAAGCCGGGCCGGTCATCGGATCCGGGCCTCGGATTGCGCGCCGCGTCTTCAGGGTCGGGCCGCTCGGTGGGGACACGCGGTCCGGAGCTCGGGTTCCGTGTCATGATCGGGTCCCTCACGAACTGGTTGAATCGGTTGCGTCGCGGTCGCCCACATCGGGCAAGGCCCCCGTGCCAGGAGTCGCATCGGGATTCGTCAGCGACGGCTTGCCGTGCGGCCCGACCGCGGGCGGGGCGCCGGGCTTGTCCTCGGACGAGCCCATGTGACCGGCATTCGGGTCCGGCCGCTCGGGATCGACCTGCTTCTTCGTATCTTCGGTGTGGTTGCCGTAACCTGCATTGCCCATGTCGCTCTCCTGTCAGCCCTGATCCTTGCCGTTGGCGGCCGTCGCACGCTCGATGGCCTGGGCCGTCGCGTCCTTGTCCTCCGGCGAGAGCGTCGGATCGCTCAGGTGTTTCGTGGTCTCCGGGGTCTCGGCAGCGGTGAGCTCGTCATGACCGTCCATGCCGGCCTGGCTCGTCTGGCCTGTCTGTCCCTGCCGGTAATTGTAGGCCTCTCCGCCAGGTTCGCTCCAGACGCGGCGGAGGGTGGCATTGCCTTCCGGTCCGCCCTCGCGGTTCGGGTCGATGGGGCTGTCGATGCCGCCGCGCTGCTCGTTGCGGATCTGGTCCGCGTCCTGGTCTTGCAGTGAATGAGGCGCCTTGCGCTCCGCCATGGTGAACTCCATCCTATCGGCTTGGAACATGCGTAAATTCATGTGCGTCCAGGAGAACCCGACGGACCGAGGGAAGTTCTTGCCAAGCTTGAATGGCGGCCAAACAAAAAGGGCGGCTCGAAAGCCGCCCTTCCTCAGGTCTGAACCAATGAAGTTTCAGAGCCCCTCGAACAGGGCCGTGGAGAGGTAGCGCTCGGCGAAGGAGGGCGCGACCGTGATGATGCGCTTGCCCTTGAACTCGGGGCGGGCCGCGATCTCCAGCGCCGCCGCCACGTTGGCGCCCGTGGAAATGCCGCCGGGAATGCCCTCGAGCTTGGCGAGTTGGCGCGCGGTCTCGAACGCGGTCTGGTTGCCCACCGTCACGACC
>DASRWK010000137.1:0-8195 GCA_035776715.1 Microvirga sp. | reverse complement strand
CCCGACAAGCTTCGCGCCACGGCTCGCTTCGATCAGGAGAAGCTGGACGCTCTCGAGTCCGGCGCGCCGAGCACGGGCGAGCTTCTCGGCTCCGGCTATCTCGCCATGACGATCGACCAGGGCACGGAGCGGAGCCGCTATCAGGGCGTGGTTGCCCTCGAGGGCCAGGGCTTCGAGGAAGCTGCGCATCAATATTTCCGGCAGTCGGAGCAGATCCCGACGCAGGTGCGCCTTGCAGTCGCCGAGCAGTTCGAGAACGGACGCCACACCTATCGTGCGGGCGGACTGATGATCCAGTTCCTGCCGTCCTCGCCCGAGCGCCTGCGCCAGGCGGATCTCGACCCCGGGGATATTCCGGAGGGGCATCCGTCCAACGATCTCGGCACGCCGTCCGAGGACGATGCCTGGCTCGAGGCCAAGTCCCTGCTGGGAACGGTGGAGGATCATGAACTCATCGATCCTGGCGTGTCGAGCGAGCGGCTGCTCTACCGCCTCTTCCACGAGCGCGGCGTGCGCGTTTTCGAGGGGCAGCACGTGCATGAGGAATGCACCTGCTCGCATGAACGTATTATGGGCATGATGCGCCGCTTCTCTCCGCAAGATCGCCGCGACATGGTCGGCGACAACGGGCGTATCGGCGTCACCTGCGAATTCTGCTCGCGCTTCTACGATCTCGACCCGACCGAAGTGGAGGCCGAGATCGCCAAGACGGAAGCGTAAGTATTTTCAGCTTGCCGACGGCGTCATGCCCGGCCTTTGCCGGGCATCCATGTCTTCCGGCGCTGCGGCTCCAGGGCGTGGATGGCAGCAACGAGTGCGGCCATGACGAAAGAGGGATGAGACTCAAGAAGCCTCACAAGTCGCCGCCAATCGGCGCATGAAGGCGGCGCCCGCCTCCAGTTGATCGAGCGTGATGTACTCGTCCGCCTGATGCGCCTGGTCGATGGAACCGGGGCCGCAGACGACCGTGGGAATCCCGGCTGCCTGAAAGTGGCCGGCCTCCGTTCCGAACGGCACCGTCTGCGTACGGTTCTTGCCCGCGAGGCGCAGTGCCAGGGTTTCCGCGAAGGATCCGGGCTGGGGTGCAAGACCGGGAACATGAGCATGGAGCGTTGTCTCGATGCGGCCGAACTCCCCGAAGCGATTGAGCCGCTTGAGCGCTACCTCCTGCGCGAACCTTTCGAGCCTCTCCGGAATCTCGTTCGGATCCTGGCTGGGCAGGCCACGGAACTCCCAATGGAACGTGCAGGACTTCGAGATGATATTGCGCGCGGTGCCACCTGAGATGACGCCCACATGGACGGTGGTGTAGGGCGGATCGAACCGTCCGCTGGTGTCGCCGCGCTCCATCATCTCATCCGCGACGCGGTTGAGTTCCGCGATCATCTCCGCAGCCGTCATCACGGCGCTTGCGCCGAGATAGGGCTTGGACGAGTGCGCCTCCAGACCATGCACCGTCGTCGTGAAGGTCACGACGCTCTTGTGGGCATCGACAACCTCCAGCATCGTCGGTTCGCCGACGATCACCGCCTTCGGCAACGGCAGGTCGTGACCGAGGCGGCGGATGGTGTCGACGACTCCGAGGCACGTGGTCTCCTCGTCGTAGGAGAGCATGATGTGTATCGGCGTCTTGAGATCGGCGGCCAGAAATTCCGGGACCAGCGCGAGCGCCAGCGCATCGAAGGCCTTCATGTCCACCGCGCCGCGTCCATAGGCGCGCCCGTTCTCGACCCGCAGGGTGAACGGATCCGACGTCCAGGGCTGTCCGGCCGCGGGCACCACGTCCGTATGGCCGGACAGCACCACGCCGCCCTTGTCCTGCGGGCCGATGGTGGCATAGAGCGCGGCCTTGTCGCCGGCTTCATTCGGAACGCGCACGAAAGGCACGTTCCAGCTCTCAAGATAGGCTTCGACGAATTCGATGAGAGCAAGGTTCGACTTCGCACTCTCCGTATCGAACGAAACAAGCTTTGCCAGCATTTCGAGCGGCGTCAGCCGCCGACCGTTGGAAGACATGAAAACCTCAGTGCAGCACGCGCTTGCTGCGCGGCATATCGAGTGAAAAGGCCGGTATCTCGGCTTCGAAGGTTTCGCCGTTGGCGGTTTCCATCACATAGCTGCCCTGCATGGTGCCGCTCGGCGTCGTCAGCGGACAGCCGCTCGTGTAGCTGTAACTCTCGCCAGGGCCGAGCACCGGCTCCTCGCCGACCACGCCTGCGCCGCGCACCTCCTGGACCCGGCCCTGCTCGTCGGTGATGCGCCAGTAGCGGGCGCGCAGCTGCACGCGCTCCAGGCTCAGGTTGATGATCTCGACCGTGTAGGCGAAAAAGTACCGGTTCTCGTCGGGCGAGGATTCTTCCGGCAGAAAGCGGGGTATCACGGTCACGCTGATGCCGTGAGTGACGGCCTTGTACATGAGTGTTCCCTTGGCCAGTAGTGGAATGCCGATCCTTCGTGGTAAGGCGGCCTTTGAGCCCCGTCAATCGAGGCTGAGGGTAGCCCGTGTCCGGGGCCAGGGCGGCGCCGGAGCGCTCTCGCTTGAAGTCGCGTTGGCTGGCCTGCGGAGCCCCGCCAACGTCACCCTTTCCAGGCTTGATGTGCGGGAGCGGCCCCCTCATGCCGATGTCGGGCAGTTGCCGGTCCTTGCCCATTGCCGGGTTAACCTTCATGAGGGCCTTTGGCCGGACAGGGCTGGCCTCGCGCTCTTTTCCCAACGAGAATGGTGAAACGGATCAACAATTCCGTTACATGGCTTCGACAGCTAAGCTAAGAACACTCGAGCGAGGGCAGAAGGCCCTGGAAATAGGTCATGGTTGCGTTGAAGGACGGAATTCAATCGGCTGATGCCATCATGCGCCTTGCGGAAGCGGGCGCGATCGAACCGGAGACGCCGTTCGCCTCCGATCAGGTACAGCCTGCAAGCCTGGATCTGAGGCTGGGGCGTAGGGCCTATCGGGTCCGCGCCAGCTTTCTGCCGGGCCGCAACCACACGGTCAGGGACCGCCTGGAGCAGCTGAGCTTCCACGAAATCGATCTTTCGGCCGGCGCCATCCTGGAGACGGGCAGCGTCTATATCGCCGAACTCCAGGAGAGCCTGGCCCTGCCGGGCGACCTGTCGGCCGCCGCGAACCCCAAGAGCTCGACCGGGCGTATCGATGTGTTCACCCGCGTCATCACGGACCGCAGCCAGGAATTCGACACCATCGGCGCAGGTTATACGGGTCTGCTTTATGCGGAAATTTCGCCCCGCACCTTCCCCGTGCTGGTGCGGACAGGCACCCGTCTGTCGCAGTTGCGGCTGCGCAAGGGCGAGGTGCGCCTAAGCGATGCCGAACTCCATGCCCTCCACCAGCGCGAGCGGGTCGTGACCTCGGCCGAGCCCTCGATTCAGGACGGGGTCGCCGTCAGCGTCGATCTGGCGGGCTTCGGCTCGGACAAGCTCATCGGTTACCGCGCCAAGCGCCATACGGGCCTGGTGGACGTTGACAAGCCGGGCTCCTGCCGGATCTCGGATTTCTGGGAGCCGCTCTATGCGGACGCTTCCCGCACGCTCATCCTGGATCCGGGCCAGTTCTACATCCTGGCTTCGAAGGAAGCCGTCCACGTGCCGCCGGACTATGCCGCCGAGATGGTGCCGTTCGATCCGCTCGTGGGTGAATTCCGTGTCCATTACGCCGGCTTCTTCGATCCGGGCTTCGGCCACGCCGGGGCAGGAGGGGAGGGGGCCCGCGCGGTCCTCGAGGTTCGCTCCCGCGACGTGCCCTTCATTCTGGAGGATGGGCAGATCGTCGGACGCCTCGTTTACGAGCGCATGGCCGAGCGCCCCCAGGTGCTCTATGGGGCAGGAGCGGGGTCCAATTATCAGGCTCAGGGCCTGAAGCTCTCGAAGCATTTCCGGTAAGAGGCACCCTGAGAGGGCAAAACGACATGCGGCTCAGAGGGCTTGATCGAGGCGGCTGTCAACAGGCCGGGCTCTTCCGCCTGAGCTCGAGAGCGGGAATATCCCGCCTGAGGGCACCCATCCATGGGACGGGGGATTCTTTCGGACTTGACGAACGCCCCCGAGCACATTGTAAACAATAGGGCGCGCGGGCGTAGTTCAGAGGTAGAACGTCAGCTTCCCAAGCTGAATGTCGAGGGTTCGATTCCCTTCGCCCGCTCCACCTAATCCCTTGAAGAAATAAAGTTTTCTGCGGGCGGATCTCGTGCGGTTCATAGACCGGTCCCATCCCGCGAGGCCGGTTTGGGCATCGTGTCCGGGGAAAAGGATGCCGATTCGAAGCTCGGCCTCTGCCGCATTCTCCAGCCGCGGTGGCTTGGTGAGTGGGCCGCTGAAGCCGACACAGGAGCCCGTTGTCCAACAGGCACAGCGGTCGATGCGACCGGAAAGGTATCGGCCCAGAAAACTGCTCGGTTCAGCTCCGGTAGGGGCAGTCGATTCCTATCGGCGGTCGATGACGGTGTACTCCGCATCGATGACATCACTGGTCGCCTGCTGCCGTGCCCGTCGTACGCGACGCCGCAGGTAGACGTAGGACACGATCCCACCGATCAGCATCAGGGGAAGTACAACCAGAAAGCCGATCACGACCACCGCAACCAAGGCAAGGCCTATCGCAGCCAGGAGTGCGAGCCGGAGAGCAGTGCCCAGGAGGCCACTCGGGCGGGTGGAGGCGGTTTGAAAAGTAATGAATTGCATGGCTGCATATTCGCCCATGTTCCTGTCCTCAGGCAAGAGGGCTCGAGGTCGCAAGCATTGGCCCGCTCGCCCGCGACCCGGATCACCTGCCGATGGTGATGAGACGATAAACGCCATCGGAGGCCGAATATTGGAAAGGGGGGCTGCAAAAGGACGGCGTGCTTGCTGCGGGAAGGCAGCCGCTTGGCTTCGCCTGCACGTATCAGTCCGGGCGGGCGAATGTCTCGAGCGTGCGTGCGTGTCGGTTCCGTCGTGAGATTATTTTATGCTGCCATCGCATCGGCTTCGGAGCTTCGTTGGAGTTGGCTTGCTGAGTCGGCGGGCAGGCCGACGCGCAATCGGCCGAACAAGCATGCTTTTGGGCAGGCGTCTGATCCATGATGGCGCGGGTCGTGGTCGCGCAACGGCCGCATTGAGGCCCACAGCCCAGATGCCGATAGACCCGGGCGGGGGTGCGGGGGCAATCCGGGCCAGAGTTCATGCAGGAACGCACATCGCCATCCGAGAAAACATTGCACGAGCAGACGATCGCTGAACTATCCCACTCAGAGTTTTTTGAATTCCGTTGTTTCCGGAACAGCTTGAACCAACGGCACTTGCACTGGCTACTCAGGGATATTCCGGAAAGACATCGTTCCGACCTTCCAGCCTGAAGCGCCAAGCTGAGCCACACGCCAGGGATTGCGATAGATCAAAGCATGGCGATGCGGATCCTGGCTTCCATCACTTCGAACCTCTTCAAGAGCGGGAGTGAAGCTATGGACCTTACGCGCAGCACTCTTCCGAAAACTCAGGCGGCCGCTGCCGCTGCCGCGAGTGTCGTGGTCCCAGCCGATGCTCAGAACATTGCGATGGGCGAGGACATCCAGATCCAATGGTCCAAGGCCCCGTGCCGCTTCTGCTGCACAGGGTGCGGCGTGATGGTCGGGGTGAAGGGCGGGCGTGTCGTCGCCACGCATGGGGGATGCAGGCGGAGGTCAACCGTGGCCTCAACTCGTCAAGGGCTACTTCCTGTCCAAGATCATGTCCGCCGCATGTATGGGATTGCACCATGAAAGACGATTTGAGAGCGCGCTACGGTGAGGAACGGCTTCCCCGCTACACAAGCTATCCGACGGCCCCGCAGTTCTCCGATGCCATCGGGCATGAGGCTTATGGGAGCTGGCTGGCGTCCCTGCCGGCCGGGACGAGCGCCTCGCTCTACCTCCACGTGCCGTTCTGCCGCTCCATGTGCTGGTACTGCGGCTGCCACACGACGATTACCCAGCGGAATGCGCCGATTGTGGATTACCTCGAGGTTCTCCGCCGGGAGATCGGCTTGGCCGCGGATCGCCTGAGCAGCCCGCTTCCCGTGTGCCATGTGCACTTCGGAGGAGGCACGCCGACTATCATGCAGCCCGACGAGTTCATGGAACTCGTCGGTTTGTTGCGACAGAGATTCTCCCTCGACGCGGGAACCGAGATCGCCGTCGAGATCGATCCGCGCACGCTCACCCGCGCCATGACGGCCGCCCTCGGGGAGGCGGGGGTCACTCGTGCCAGCCTCGGGGTGCAGAGCTTCGACCCGGTGGTGCAGCGTGCGATCAACCGCTTCCAGAGCTTCGAGCAGACGGCAAGGGCGACGGAGGGGTTACGGGCCGCTGGTGTGCGGGGCGTCAACTTCGACCTGATCTACGGTCTTCCGCACCAGACGGTGGAATCCTGCATCGAGACCGTGCACAAGAGCATCGAGCTTCGGCCTGAGCGCTTCTCGGTCTTCGGGTACGCCCATGTCCCGACATTCAAGAGGCACCAGCGCAAGATCGATGAGGTCGTGCTGCCGGACGGCGCCGCCCGTTACGAGCAGGCAGAGGCCATCGCCGAGGCGCTGGTCGAGGCCGGGTACCGCCGGATTGGGCTCGATCACTATGCGCTGCCTGAGGATTCGATGGTGAGGGCACAGGTCGACGGCGTTCTGCACCGCAACTTCCAGGGCTATACGACCGATCCCAGTGATGTGTTGATTGGCTTCGGCGCCTCCGCGATCGGACGGCTGCCGCAAGGCTATGCACAGAACGAGATCGTGCTCGGACGCTATGCCGAGCGCATCTCGCGGGGAGAGCTGGCGACGGCGAAGGGATATGCCCTGACCGCTGACGACCGCCTGCGGGCCGATCTGATCGAGCGCGTGATGTGCGACTTCAAGGTCGACGTGGCGGAAGTATGCGGCCGGCACGGCACGGCGCCGGAGTCCATCCTGCAGGCGATTCCGCGGCTTCAGATGTTGGAGAAGGACGGCATCATCACGCTCGAGGGCAACGTCCTGTCGGTGAACGACGACACGCGCTTTCTGGTGAGGAGTGTTGCCTCCGCCTTTGATGCCTATCTTGGTCGGTCGGGCAGGACCCACAGCCGTGCCGTGTGACCGGCATCTGTCCGTTGCCGCCCGGAATCGAGACGGATCCTGGTCCGGGCGGATAGGCAGCATTGATCGACTTGGAGACGGAGAGGGCCCGTCTCCGGTGCGAATGTCAGGCGCAGATCCGCACGCGATGGGTACTGTCGGTCTTCGCGTCCCGCACCTCGTAGACCGGGCACTCGTGCCAGCGGTGGAATTCGGGAGTCTGGCTTGCCTTCACGGGAGGACAGGAGAACGGAACGGTGATGTATTCGCCGTTCAGATGGTCGTAGACATTCTTGTAGGCGCACTCGGCGGAGGCGGGGCCTGCCGCAACCAGAAACAGGGTGGTCAGGAGGGCTTTCGTCGACATGGCTGCAGCAGTCGGGCAGGTCGCTCTCAAACGGTGGCGACAAGGCTGGATGTGCCGCCTTGTCCGCCGATGCCGAGGCGCTGGCGTAGGGCCAGGCGCGGGGCGACCAGGTCGGCCAGCGTCACTTCGTCGAGCGAGGCAAAGAAGGCCTCCAGCGCGCGGCCCATGGTATGGGTGAGCACGCAGGCTCCGCTCAGAATGCAGGTGGTCGGTCCATCGCCCAGGCACTCCACGAGGCGGGTGTCGTCCTCCAGGGCGCGAACGACCTCACCCATGCGGATTGCGGACGCCGGCCTGGCCAGCTTCAGCCCTCCGGCTCGTCCACGCACGCCCGTTACGTAGCCGAGGCTGACCAGGGTTTGCGCCACCTTCATGAGGTGGTTGCGGGACAGCTTGTGCCGGATTGCAAGCTCCTCGATGGTGACGAGCCTCTCCTCGACGACGGCGAGGCTCATCAGCAGGCGCAGCGCAAAGTCGGTGTGAGACGTCAGCCTCATTCGAACTCCTCAAAGAGGTATTTACAATACCTCTTTTCGCGCTTAGGCAAAGAGGAAATCGAGAGGCATCTTCGGCATGAGTTCAACGACTGCGATTCCCCTGATCGAGCCCGCTGAAGGCGTGACGGAGGAGACGATCCGCGAGCTCGTGATCACATTCTACGACCGGGTTCTGCAGGATTCCGAGCTCGGTCCCATCTTCCACAAGGCCCTGGCGGGCCGGTGGAGCGCGCATCTGGCGGTCATGGT
>DASRWK010000136.1:0-4177 GCA_035776715.1 Microvirga sp. | reverse complement strand
ACCCATCCCCTGCCCCGCCACGGCGAGGCTGCCCGAGAAAGCCATGCAGGTCCGGTCGCCCGGCGCCGCATCCTGCGCGACCGGAGCGCTCCCCTTCTCCACCGGCACGGACCCGCCCGTGAGGATGGCCTCGTCGATGCGCAGGCTCCGCGCCCGGAGAAGCCGCAGGTCGGCCGGCACCCGGTCCCCGGCTTCGAGCAGCACGATGTCACCCGGGACGAGTTCCTCGGCTTTGATGGTCCGGCGCTGCCCGTCGCGCATCACCGAGGCCTGAGCCGAGATCATGGTCCGGATGGCGTCCAGGGCCTGCTCGGCGCGCCCTTCCTGGATGAAGCCGATGACCGCATTGACCAGGACCACGAGCAGGATCACCGCCGTGTCGACCCAGTGGCCCAGGAGTGCGGTGACGACCGCTGCCGCAAGAAGGACATAGATCAGGACGTTGTTGAACTGCGCGAGGAAGCGGACGAGCGCACTGCGCCCCTCACCCTCGGGCATCCGGTTGTATCCATACCGTTCAAGCCGCCGGCGCACTTCAGCCGATCTCAGGCCGTCGGAATCCGCATCGAAGGCCGCGAGCGTCGCCGCGACGGATTCAGCATGCCATGGCACGAAACCGAGCTGCCTTGGCTCATCGGCCCTGTCGCGCATATCGACCTGATCCATGACGGCCTCGCTGTATCTACGTTTGCACCGGATCAGCCCGCAGCCGGATCGGAGCCGAGGCCCAGCCAAGGCGGTGCGGCGAACCATGGCCACGATTCACGTCAGGATTGCGAGCTGCCGCTCGTCCCGCGTTCCCGGCGGCGCCAGCGAGGCACAGGCATAGATGTGGGCGAGCCCGATGGCGCGATGCCCGCCGGGACCGGCCGGGCTGGAATGGCCCGGCCGGGCGTGAGGCGAGCGACGAAATCCCGAACCTGCATGCTGGCCTCCTGACCTCAATACGCCATGAACAGCGGCACGGGGCTTTGCCTCAGGAGGGATTGGGTGACGCCGCCGAACACCATTTCACGCAACCGCGAGTGGACGTAGCCGCCCATCACGATCATGTCGGCGCGGGTCAGCGAGGCATGGTTGCGCAGCGTCTCGGCCGCGTCGCCGTTCAAGGCCGGAAGGGGCTGGACTTTCACGTCGACGCCGTGGCGGGCGAGATGCGGGGCGATGTCCGCGCCCGTGACCGCGTCGGGCAGGTTCTTTTCGCCCGTCACGGCCACCACTTCCACAGCTTCTGCGGCCTGCAGGAACGGCAGGGCGTCGGCCGCCGCCCGGGCCGCCCGGGCGCTGCCGTCCCATGCGAAGAGAATGCGGCGGGCCCGGAACGTATCCCATTCGGGCGGGACGACGAGGAGCGGCCGGCCGCTGCCCATCAGCAGGGCCTCGATCAGCCCCCGATCTGGAACGAGGGCTTCCGGTTCGGCATCGACGATGGTGAGGTCATGCAGACGCGCCTGAGTTCGGAACGCGACAACCAGCTCCGGATAGCTGAGGTGCCGGCTTACGGTGGAGCAGGCGACCCCCGCGGACGCGGCATCGGCCTGGGCCGCGCGGGCAGCGGCCTCGGCGAGGGAATGGAGGCGCTGGTTTTCGGCCTGCACGAGCCCGGCCGCGAAATCGGCGATCCATTGGTTCGTCAGCTGGAGTTTCACGGAAATGGCCTGGACGGTGACATGCGCGCCGGCCTGCTGTGCAAGAGTGAGCCCATATCCCAAGGCGGATGAGATCTCGTCGGGACCCGACTCCTTCGTCAATCCGATCAGGACATCCTTGATGTTCCGGACCATGAATTTCCTCCTGGCTCCCGCTCTCGAATGGCAGGGCATGGGAAATTCACTAGACCGGATGTGGAAATGGCGCCTTGATCCATCGCAAAGCCCGGCCCCAGAAAGGCCCCGCTTCCGGGCCGCGTCGAGATCAGGCCGCTGGAAGCAGGACCGCAATCAGGATCAGGATGATCCCGAGGAGGGAAACGAGCCACACGAGCGACCTGATGTAGGGAATGCCGAGAGCGTAGAGAGGCAGATGGGCGACGCGCGCCCAGAAATAGAGCATCGATCCCCACCAGGTCAGTGCTCCGTTCCGGCCCGCGATGTGCGCGATCAGAATGGCGGTCGCCGCGACGGGAAGCGTCTCGAAGAGGTTCCTCTGGGCCCTCTGTAGGCGCCCAGTGACCTTTCCGACCGGCGGCCCCTCATCGTCCCGCGGGCCCGCATTGTACCTCACGCCGGTCTCGCCTGTGCGCAAGGTCGCCGGGAGGAGGATCTGAACCAGGGCGAGGACAAGCGTCCAGGCGAGGAGAGTAAGCTCGGTCGTCATGGCTGCCGCGAACTGCATCATGGGGAAGGGGCATTATGGAGCGCGACAGAGGCCGGGCAATCGGCCGTTCCATCTGGGAGTTTTCCTTCGAGGCCTGGAGAGGAGCGACCGCGATCGGAAGCGGCTGCCCGAGGCCGGGCGGCCTCACCCGTCCGACTTGCCCGCGGCCTTGCGGAGGGCAGCATTGATGCGATCCTGCCAGCCGGGGCCGTCCTGCTGGAAGAACTCGAGCACCTCCTGGTCGATGCGCAATGTGACGACCTCCTTCACCCCCGGGATGGCGGGCGCTTTTGCGGGTCCTTCGACCGGCTTCGTCGTAACCTTCTTGAAGGCGGCCTCCGCGGCCTTCAGCGGATCGGACGGACGGCGTCCTCCTGGCGATCTCGACATGATGTCAGTCCCTTCTCATCTCTGCTGAGACACATCCTCTTACAGGCGCCGCCGCACAATCAACTCCTTCGGGGCGCCCATGGCCAGGAAGTTTTCCGGAAGATGGTCCGCCCATGGTCCGGTGATGAGCCTGGAATCTGCTCCGGGCGGAAAGCTCTCATCCTCATGGCGATCGCCGAGGACACAAAATGGCCGCCGATGTCGTGGATGCCTCGCTCCCCGCAATATGTCAGGAAGCGTATAGACCCGGCCATGGGCATCATCACCGCTGCAATCCTCCTCGTCATCGGCTACGTCGTCATCACCAGGGCCATCGGCCTTGCCTTTCGGCTTGTCGTGCCCGTCGTGCTGATCGTGATCCTCGCGGGTGCGGGCGTCTTCACGGACCTCCTGCCGAGCGGTCGTTCGAGCTCCGATCCGGCGGATCACGCTCAGCCGTACGGCCGGTCCGGTCCCATGCCCGAGGACGGCGGTCGTTTAGGGGACATCCGCCTTGGCGACATCGCCGACACCGTCTTCGCGGCGGCCCAGTCGCTCCTGCGGAGTACCTTGGCCTTTCTGGATCGTGCGGCCGATCCCCGGGCATCGGAGCAAGCGCCTCCCTATCCCGACTCCCGTCACCGGACGCGGAACCGGTACGATGAGATGCCCGCCTACGATGACCCGCGATCATGGGGTCCCGACCGGTCCGGGCGGACGTACTGAGACGCGCCAGCCTCCCAAAACGAAGCAGGCCGCCCGGAATGCCCGGCGGCCTGCCATCGAGGGTGCGAGATGCTGGATCCGCACGATGCTCTCGTCCGAGGGAAAAGCAGCGGATCAATCCCAAAAGTGCAAGTCCACTTTTGGGACCGATGCCTTACGATGCGGACGCCATCTCACCGGTCAGCCAGTACTTCACCCGTGCCGGATGCTCGCTGATGTAGTTCTCGACCGCCTTGTCGACCGATGACTCGTTGGCGTCGGACATGGCGGCCTGGAGCTCGTCCAACGGAAGATGCATGCGCATCAGGAACTGGGCGACTTCGGGATAATCGCTCTGAAAGCCCTGCCGCGCGATGGCGTAGACGCGCTCGACCCCGCCGAGCGCATTCTTCGGATCGTCGAGGTAGCGCAGCTCGTATTTGCCGAACATCCAGTGAGGGCTCCAGCCCGTCACGACGATCCATTCGTTGCGACGGATCGCGCGGTCCAACGCGGACACCATGGCGGCATCGCTGGCCGTGGTAAGGTCGTAGCCGCTCAGATCATAGGTCTTGAGGGCTTCCTTCGACAGACGGGTCAATCCCGCTCCGGGATCGATCCCCTGCACCTTGCCGTTCAGCTTCTCCTTCACCTCGGGCTTGGAGAGATCGGCGATGGATGCCACCTGATCCTGCGGGACATAGTTCGGGACAACCCAGCCGAGCTTGGCATCGGTGTAGAGCACTCCGAGAGGGACGACCTTGTTGCCCACCCGGTCCCAGTAATC
>DASRWK010000135.1:0-2480 GCA_035776715.1 Microvirga sp. | reverse complement strand
CGGCAATCACCGTCGTTCTGGCGCTGGTGACCGCGGTGGCGGTACCCAAGGATGCGGATCACTCCAAAGGGCGGGAGAGCTGGTCCGATGCCTTTCGAGGCGTGACCGCCGCCATGAGGGTGCCGTCCTTCCGGTCGGTCTTCTTCATGCATCTGACCACCTATTCCTGCTTCGTCTCCATCGTCGGTCTCTGGGGCGGGCCGTGGCTGATGGATGTGCATGGGGCGGATCTTGCCACGAGGGGGCGGGTCCTGCTCCTCGGGGCGGGAGCACAGATCTGCGGCATGCTGCTGTGGGGGGCGACGGACCGGTTCTGGGGCAGCTACAAGAAGCCCGTCATCGTCGGCGGCTTTGCGGCCGTCCTGATGCTGGCCGTCATGGTTCTCGTGCCCCTGGACCTCGCTCTCGTGCCGGTCTGGTTCATCCTGTTCGGCCTGAGCGTGTCCTGCACGCCCATTCTGACCTCGCACGGCAAGTCCTTGTTCCCGCCGCACCTGACGGGCCGGGGCATCACGCTCATGAACATCGGGACCATGGGCGGAGCCTTTCTTTCTCAGAGCATTACGGGCGTTCTGATCGATCTGATGGGGCGCTCGGCCTCAGGAGGCTACTCTCCGGAAGGGTACCGACTCGTCTTCGGGGCCCTTGGTGTCTGGCTGCTCCTGAGCTTGATCTATTATGCCAGGGCTATTGATCCGCATCCAAGCAGATATGCATTCAAAGCATAGCAATGCGGGATTTTTCTATTGATTTTTGTGCAGCGCGAAGGCAATATTGCACTGCGATATGGCGATGGCGTCGCCTTGTCGTAGCCCTTCTTGGGCGTTTCCTCCCTAAACTTCGGGCTGCCGGCGACGGCGGCCTTTTTTCTTTTCTGGAGCCTTGCCCTACTCGGCCGCGATGCGCCGAGTCGTCAGATCGCCCTCGAGATCCGCGACTACCTGGGTGAAGGCCAGGAACAGATCCTCCGCCAGAACGGCGAAGCCCGGCTTTTTCGTCATGCTGCGCTCTTCCATGTAGAGCGCCCGGTTGATTTCCACCTGCAGCGCATGCCGCCCCAGGGCCGGCTCACCGTAATGCTCGGTGATGAAGCCGCCCGCATAGGGCTTGTTGCGCACCACCGTATAGCCACGCCCTCTCAGGGCGGCTTCGACGAGATCGATCAGCAGGCTCGCGCAGGAGGTGCCGTAGCGGTCACCCAGGACGATGTCCGCCTTGGTGCCGTCGTCCCGGCTCACGCTGGAGGAGGGCATGGAGTGGCAATCGATGAGGATGGCGTGGCCGAACAGGTCCGCCGTGCGGCGCACGATCTGGCGCAGAGTCCGGTGATAGGGCTTGTAGAGCCACTCGATCCGGTGGAGCGCCTCGTCGACGGAGAGGCGCGATTGGTAGATCTCCTGCCCGTCGGCGACAATGCGGGGGATGGTTCCCAGGCCGCCGGCCACGCGCATGGAGCGGGTGTTGGCGAAGGGCGGGAGCCTGCCGTCGAACATGCGCGAATCGAGTTCGTAGGGCTCCCGGTTGAGATCGAGATAGGCCCGGGGGAAGCGTGCCGTCATCAGGGGAGCACCCAGCCCCGTCACCGAGGCGAAGAGCTCGTCGACATAGGCGTCCTCCGAGCGGCGCAACGCCACGGCATCCAGGCGGGATGCCGCCAGGAAAGAGGCGGGGTAGACGGCGCCGGCATGGGGGGCGTTGAAGACGAAGGGAATCGTCTGCGCCGCGGGCTCTGTCAGGACAAAGGGGGGATCGAACTCGTCAACGATGGCTGGCCGCATGAAAACTGGCTGTTCTGGAGAGGAAATCGGCTTTTTTACTAGTGTAAGGCAGCCGCGCCGCCTGTCCACGACAATATGGTGGGTGCGCCGCGTCGTTCTTTCACGGGTTATTTACCCGTCGGGAGCATGAAAGATTCTTGAGATCACTCGCCACGATTCGGGGCTTGGCAGCCGATGAAGATTCTTCTCGCCGAAGACGACAACGATATGCGGCGCTTTCTGGTGAAGGCGCTCGAGAACGCAGGCTACGAGGTGGCCCCGTTCGACAACGGCCTATCCGCCTACAACCGCCTGCGGGAGGAGCCTTTCGAGCTTCTTCTGACGGACATCGTCATGCCGGAAATGGACGGAATCGAGCTGGCCCGCCGGGCCACCGAGCTCGATCCGGACATCAAGGTCATGTTCATCACCGGCTTCGCCGCCGTGGCCCTGAATCCGGACTCGCAGGCTCCCAAGGATGCGAAGGTGCTTTCCAAGCCCTTCCACCTGCGCGACCTGGTGAGCGAGGTCGAGAAAATGATGGCAGCCTAAAAAAGGTTGCTCATCATGGCTTGCGCATATGCCCACTTCTGGGTATATCGCCCCCCACAGCCGAGACGGGACGTCAAACATCACCGTTTCCCGGGCGCGTAGCTCAGCGGGAGAGCACTACGTTGACATCGTAGGGGTCGCTGGTTCGATCCCAGCCGCGCCCACCATTTT
>DASRWK010000134.1:0-5736 GCA_035776715.1 Microvirga sp. | reverse complement strand
AGGGCGACGGCAACCAGCTCATGGTCATGGGCTACGTCATGGTGGGCGCACTGCTGACCAACAAGTCCCCTGTCACCCTCGATCAGACAACGCCGATTGCCCGCCTGACGGCGGAATACGAGGCCATCGTGGTCCCGGCCGAATCTCCCATCAAGTCCGTCAAGGATCTGGCCGAGGCCATCAAGGCCGATCCGGCCAAGGTCACCTGGGCCGGCGGCTCGGCAGGCGGGGTGGACCACATCGCGGCGGCGCTCTTCGCCAAGGCGGCCGGCGCCGACCCGACCAAGATCAACTACATCCCCTTCTCCGGCGGCGGCGAGGCCCTGGCGGCCATCCTCGGCGGCAAGGTGACGGCAGGCATTTCCGGCTACGGCGAGTTCGAGAGCCAGATCAAGGCCGGCAAGCTGCGCCTCCTCGGCCTCAGCTCCCCTGCGGACCAGGCCACGGCCGACCTGCCGTCCATCAAGGCTCAGGGCGTCGACCTCGAAATCGCCAACTGGCGCGCGGTCGTGGCTCCTCCCGGCATCTCCGCCGACCAGAAGAAGGCCCTGACCGACGCCATGGACAAGATGGCGAAGTCCAAGGAATGGCAGGAGATCCTGAAGGCCAAGGGCTGGGAGGATTCCTACCTGTCCGGAGATGAATTCGCCAAGGTCCTGACCGAGGAAGTGAGCCGCACGAAGGACGTCCTGACCGCGGTGGGACTGGTGAAGTCGTAAATTTCGCGTTAATGCCCTTTGAAGCGCCGCGTTCCCAGAGCGCGGCGCTTTTTTTAGGATATCCTCATGCCATCTCAGCATCGGCACATCGACGCAGCGGGCCTCGTCATTGCCCTCCTTCTTCTCGCTTTGGCCGGCGTGATCTGGTGGGACATGACCAAGCTGCAGCTTCTGTCCCCCTATGACGTCGGCCCGAAGGCCATGCCCGTCCTCGTTTCCATCGGCCTGATCATCCTTGCCATCGGCAACGGCATCGGCGCCCTCCGGGGCAACCTGCCCGATCGCGAGCGCCTGGACTGGAAGCCGATCATCCTCATTCTGGGAGGCCTCGCCTGCCTGATCGCCCTTATCGCCGTCGGCGGCGGCTTCATGATCGGTACGGCCATTCTCTTTGCCGCGACCTCCGCAGCTTTCGGGCGCCGGGCCTTCCTGACGGACTTCCTGATCGGAGCGGTCATCGCAGTCATCGTTTATTTTCTCTTCGCGAAGCTCCTGACCCTGTCGCTGCCGGCAGGGCCGCTCGAAAACCTGCTCTGAGGCCCCCATGGAAGCCTTCGTTTCCCTCGCCAACGGCCTTTCCGTCGCTATCGAGCCGACGAATCTGCTTTTCGCGCTCGTCGGCGTTCTTCTCGGCACCGCCGTCGGCGTGCTCCCCGGCATCGGGCCGGCCCTCACCGTGGCGCTGCTCCTGCCGGTCACCTTCAAGCTCGACCCGGCGGGCTCCATCATCATGTTCGCGGGCATCTACTACGGCGGCATGTACGGCGGCTCGACGACCGCGATCCTCATCAACACCCCTGGCGAAAGCGCCTCGATGGCAACCGCCCTCGAGGGCAACCTGATGGCGAAGGCCGGACGCGGCGGGCCCGCGCTCGCGACGTCCGCCATCGGCTCCTTCGTGGCCGGCACCTTCGCGACCTTCGGGCTGGCGCTGCTCGCGCCCTATCTGGTCGACATCGCCGTCCGCTTCGGACCCGAGGATTACTTCGCCCTCATGTGCGTGGCTTTCGTCACCGTTTCGGCCACCTTCGGCGAATCCCCGGTCCGGGGCCTCACGAGCCTGTTCATCGGACTGGCCCTGGGCCTGGTGGGAATCGACATTCTCTCCGGCCAATCCCGCTTGAGCTTCGGTGTGCCGGAGCTCTACGACAACATCGAGGTGACGACCCTGGCGGTCGGCCTCTTCGCCGTGGGTGAAGCCCTCTACGTCGCCTCGCGCCGCCACATGCACCAGGAGAAACTCGAAGCGGTGCGCGGCTCCCTCTGGATGACGAAGGAGGATTGGAAACGCTCCTGGAAACCCTGGCTGCGCGGGACCGCGTTCGGCTTCCCGATCGGCGCTCTCCCGGCGGGCGGCGCCGAGATCCCGACCTTTCTCTCCTATGCCACGGAGAAGAAGCTCACCAAGCATCCGGAGGATTTCGGCAAGGGCGCCATCGAGGGCGTGGCCGGTCCCGAGGCCGCCAACAACGCCTCCGCGGCGGGCACCCTGGTGCCGCTCCTGACGCTCGGTCTGCCGACCTCCGCCACAGCGGCCATGCTGCTCGCCGGCTTCCAGCAATACGGCCTGAACCCGGGCCCCCTGCTCTTCGCCGAGAGGCCCGATCTGGTATGGGGCCTGATCGCGAGCCTGTTCATCGCCAACGCCATGCTGCTGGTGCTCAACCTTCCGCTGGTCGGCGTGTGGGTCCGCCTCCTGGCGATCCCGCAGCCCTGGCTCTATGCCGGCATCCTGGTCTTCGCGACCATGGGCACGATTGCCGCCAACCCCTCGCCGGTGGAACTCGTCATGCTGACGGTGTTCGGCGTGCTCGGCTTCCTGATGCGTCGCTTCGACTTCCCGATCGCACCGGTGGTCGTGGGCCTCATCCTGGGCCCCATCGCGGAAAGCCAGCTGCGGCGTGCCCTGTCGATCAGCCTCGGAGACCCGATGGTCCTGCTGCAGAGCCCGATTTCGGCGACCCTTCTCGCCATCGCGCTGATCGCCCTGGTTCTTCCCTTCGTGATAAAGGGAATGGGGCGCTTCAAGGCGGTCGAGGACTAAAAGCCGTTCCGCACAGCAAAAAGGCCCGGGTCACCGGGCCTTTTCTCGTTTCGGGAAATCTCCGCGTCTCTCGAAGGGAACGTCGGACAGATCCCGAGATGGGCCCGCCCGGCATTCGCGGCCGATGCCCTAGTGCAGCGCGTGACCGCGCTTGCCCATCTCCTCCCGGGCGCGGGACATGATGAATTCCGAAGTCCGCTGCGACCACAGATCCATCTGGCGCACGACGTCGTCGAGAACCGCCGGCTGAAGCTGCACGTATTTCTGGCCGACGGCCGACTTGTAGAAGGCCGCAACCTCCTTCAGCTCCGCCTCGGTCATCCGCGAAGCGAGAATGCGTGCGGTCTCATCGATGAGCTCCTGCTTCTTCTGCTCCACCTCGGGTCGCAGCAAGCCGACGACCGCGTCCAGATCCTTCTGGATGTCAGGGTTCGTGACGCTCATCCGCTGCAGTCGGGCGAGGAGCGGGCCTGGCAGCGCATCGAAGGCGCCCGACATGCCGGAGCTGACGGCGACCTCGCGCCCTGCCGCCATGTGGCTGGCGCTCGGCTCGGCCTGCTGGGCGAAGACGGGGCTCGCCAGCAGGAACAGCGCGACGGAGGTCGCGGCCAGTCGAGAAGCGGAACGGATCATAGAAGGGACTCCAATCGTGAAGGCTGATGGTCAGAGCTGACCGAGTTCGACAAGCCCCTCCCCCGTCGCGAGGATCGCAGCGGTAGCGAGGCCGAGAAAGAGACCATGCTCGACGACGCCGGGAATGTTGTTGAGCGTCGAGGCGAGGACATTGGGTTTGTCGATGCGCCCGAGATGGGCATCGAAAATGAAATGGCCGCCATCGGTCACGTAGGGGGCTCCGTCGGCGGCGCGACGAAGGCGCAGCTCGCCGGTCATGCTGAGACTTTCCAGCAGCTTGTCGATGGCCCGCTCCGTGGCGGTGAGCCCGAAGGGCACCACTTCGATGGGCAGAGGAAACTTGCCGAGCTTGGCAACGCGCTTGGAACCGTCCGCGATCACGACCATGCGCGCGCTCGCGGAAGCCACGATCTTCTCGCGCAGAAGCGCGCCGCCGCCACCCTTGATCAGCCGAAGGTCGTCGTCGAGTTCGTCTGCTCCGTCGACCGTCAGGTCGAGCTCCGGCACCTCGTCGAGGGTCGCCAGCGGAATGCCCTCCCGAAGCGCCTGTTCGCGGGTCGCTTCGGAGGTCGGCACGCCGACGACCTTCAGGCCGCCGCGCACCCGCTCGCCGATGGCAGCGACGAAATGCGCCGCCGTCGACCCGGTACCGAGGCCGAGCCTCATGCCGTCGGTCACGAGTTCCGCTGCCCGTTCGGCCGCTGCACGCTTGAGATTGTCGCTCACTGAGGACCTCTAAATCTGTCGCCCCGCTCGAAAGGCGGGTCGCAGCCCGCCTCTAGCATGCGAGGACGTTGAAAAGAAAGATGGTTTCATATCCACCCCGGCAGAACGTCCTGCGAAAGGGCGTCAGGGACGCTGGGGCGAGGCTCCCGTACCTGAGCTGCCCCCCGGTGTCGATGCGGAAGGTGCCATCGTGGACGCCGCCGCCGACGGCCTCGCCTGCGGCGTGCATACGACCCGCTCGTCGAAGACATAGCAGATGCTCATCTCGCCGGTGCGGTAGTTCACCCGGAACACGCCGCCCTCCCGCTCGTGCCGGGACGCAACCAGTCCATATTCTCCGGGCTGCTGGGCTCCGGCGCCTTCGCCCGGGCTGAAGCACAGGGTCACGCCGATGGTGCCTTCCTGCAATCCATACTGGCACGAGCTGACCTCGCCCGTGACCCGATCGATCCGGTAGATCCGGTTCAGATCGGTCTGCGGCGCGGGCACGAAATCGTAGGAAGCCGCCAGGACGGAACCGGGCAGGCCTGCCAGCGCCAGGGCCGTCGACACAAACGCCGCGCAACCAGAAAGCCGCATTCATCACTCCATACGGTAAGAACGAATCAACCGGGGGCACCATATCATTCCCGCGGATTGATTCCCTTGCCTCGAGCAGGTAACCGAGCTTCATGACCATTCAAACCCCGCAAATCGCCCCGCCCATCGCCGTCTTCGATCTCGACGGCACTCTGGCCGACACGGCCGGCGACCTCGTGGGGACCCTCAATGTCATTCTCGAGCGGGAAGGCCTCTCGCCCCTTCCCGTCGCCGAAGCGAGGGACATGATCGGCGCAGGCGCCCGGGCCTTGATCGAGCGCGGCTTCGAGGCAGCGGGCAAGGAGCTGGTTCCTGCCCATCTCGACGAGCTCTACCGGCAGTTCATGGTGCATTACGGGGAGAACATCTGCGTCAGGACCGAGCTTTTTCCCGGTGTCGCCTCGGCTCTCGACCGCCTCGAGGCAGCCGGCTTCGTCCTCGCGGTCTGTACCAACAAGGTGGAGGAACACTCCGTCAAGCTGCTCGACGAACTCGGGATCGGCCGCCGTTTCGCCGCCAATTGCGGGCGCGACACCTTTCCCTACTTCAAGCCGGACCCGCGGCATCTGACCATGACCATCGCACGGGCGGGCGGCGATCCGTCGCGGGCGGTCATGGTGGGGGATTCACGCACCGATATCGTCGCGGCGCAGAATGCCGGCATCCCTGTGGTCGCCGTCCCCTTCGGGTATGCGGACGTGCCGGTGAAGGATCTCAACCCCGATATCGTGATCGATCACTTCGACGAGCTCTTCTCCGCCGTCGAGACGTTGATGAGGCCGGTCGCCGCCTGACCGGCAGGAGCAGCCGAACGGACGGGGTCCGCCGAGGCCGCGCTCGCATGAGGTCGAATTGTCAGGAAGGAAATGGTGGGCGCGACAGGGATTGAACCTGTGACCCTTCGCGTGTGAAGCGAATGCTCTCCCGCTGAGCTACGCGCCCTGACCAGGGCCTTCTACTGGCGTCGATAGCCCTGCGTCAAGTCACAGAGTCGAAAACGGCGACAAGAATTTTCGCTGGCACCGGGCGGCGTTG
>DASRWK010000133.1:0-5259 GCA_035776715.1 Microvirga sp. | reverse complement strand
CCTGGGTCAGAGGCTTGCCGAGGGCGGACGCCACCAGTTCCTTGTTCGGGATGTTGTCCGGAACCTTGCGCAGACCGTCCATGTCGTCCGAGAAGGCGACGAGGCGCGTCGGGATGCTGCCTCCCGTCAGCACACGGAAGGCATGCCGCACCATACTGGTACGGGCCACCTCGCCGAACGTGCCGATATGCGGCAATCCCGAGGGACCGTAGCCCGTCTCGAACAATGCCTCCTTCTTGCCCGTCCGTTTGAGACGCTCCACGAGCTTGCGGGCCTCCTCGAAAGGCCAAGCGGTCGCAGTCTGAGCAGCTTCAATAAGGGCGGGATCGAGAGAAAGAGGTCGGGACATGGGCCTTGCTTTGAGGAAAAACATTTCCGGAAGCGCGGCACACTAGAGCATCGGACCCGAAAGTGGAATGCACTTTTGGGCCATCCGGCACTCCCCTTCAAGGGGCGCCTCGTCCCGCGCGGAACGCCGGAACCGGTTGTCCGGGCCGGTGTGCCGAGGGCCGAAGCCATTGATCCGGTTCCAGCCGCCGAAGGACTGAACGGCCCTGGAACGGGGCCGCGCCCCTAGAAGGGACTGATCGGGAAGAACCGCAGGTAGAGCTCGGCGTATTTTCCCTCTTTCCAGAGCTGCTGCAGGGCATAGTCCAGGGCACGGCGCAGATCGTCGTCCTCCCCGCGCAACACGAAGCCGATCCCCTCTCCGAAGAACCGGCTCTCGAGATAGGGCCCGCCTGCGAAGACGCAGCACCCGTCGGCCTCCTCCCCACCGATCCAGAGGGCAAGGCCGAGCCCGTCGGCAAAGACGTAATCGATCCCGCCCGCCTTGAGATCCGCCTGGGCGGCCGTGAGTTCCGGATAGGACTTGAGGGTCGAGGACTGCATGAAGGCTTTGGCGAAGGCCTCATGCGCCGTCCCTTCGACGACGCCGACGATCTTGCCCTGGAGAGCCTTGGGCGAGAATGCCGGCATGTCGTTGATCTGGGCCGGCTTCGTGGCGAGCCGCGCCGGGATCTTGAAGTAAGGGGCCGTGACCGCGAAGCGTTGGCGCAGGTCCGCGGTGATCGGGATCGCGGCCGCAACCACATCTCCCTGCTTCTCACCCAGGGCGTCGAGAAGGGTGTCGAACCGGCGGACCTGGACGGTGCAGGTCAGGCTCAGTCTTTCGCATGCCGCTCGCGCGAGCTCGACGGAGAAACCCGTGGGCGTGCCGTCGAGACCCGGGAAATGCAGGGGCGGAAAGTCGTCGTCGACAAGGAAGCGTATCGTTCGGGTCACCGGTATGTCCGGGCGCTCGAGCTGCGCTTTCGGATCCCAGAAGTTGGGCACCATGACCGCCTGGGCCTGAACCGCCCCGCCCAAACCCAGCAGGAAGCTTGGCCCCCATGCCCATGCGGCAGCCTTGATCTTGCGCGCGAAGCGAGCCATCATCGATATGAAATAACGCATCCTGAAGACGATACTCTCTTGTCCCTTGCCTCGCCACTCTCACGAAAACGCCGCAGAGACGTTCGTCGCGCATGAGGCAGGGTCTAGCGGAGCAAGCCCGCCAGTCAACAGCACTTCCGGTCGAGATCGGCTTTCTGGCCCGCTACGGCCTATCACCTGCCATCCTGCGCGATGCCGCCATGATCGCCGAACTGAGCGGAGTTACGGCCGACGAGGCGCTCCTCAAATATGGGCTCATCGAGGAACCGGTCTTCTACCGGGCTCTTGCTGCGGAGCTGCGCCTCCCCTTCCTCACCGCCCCTCGCCTGTCACCCGGTGCTCGCTACCCTGAGAGCATTCTCACAGGGCTTGCGCCACTGGCTCATGGCGGCGGCCTCGTGATGGCTCCGCAAGGCGAGAGGCTGGTTCGGCTCCTCAAGGATCTCCGGCCGCCACGCCCCCTTGCGATCACCACGCCGTCCTCTCTGAGAAAATCGGTCCTGCAGGCTAAGAGCCGTCCGATCGCCCGTCGCGCGGCCCTAGAACTGCCCCATGCGGCGCCGGGCCTGTCCAGCTACGGCGGCGCGAGCATTCCACAGGTAGCGACAGCCTTCTTCGTCACGCTGATCGCCTCCTTCAGCATCGTGATCAATCCCTCTGCGACCGTCGCCCTGCTCACTTCGCTCGTCAGCCCGCTGTTTCTCTGCCTCATCGTGCTGCGCTTGGCGGCTTCGGTACTCCGCCCCCCGCTGCATCCGTCTCTCTCCCATGAACGAGCGGATGACGCGTCATTGCCGATCTATACGATCATCGTCGCGCTCTACCAGGAGAAGCATGTCGCCTCGCGTCTTGTCGCAGCGCTCAACCGACTGGACTACCCTGCCGCCAAGCTCGACATCAAACTTGTTCTCGAAGCGGACGATCGCGAGACCATGGCGGCCCTCGAGGGGATAAAGCTGCCGGGCAGCATCGAGATCATCGTCGCTCCTCCCGGGCTGCCCCGCACCAAGCCTCGCGCTCTCAATGTCGCCCTGCCGCTCGCCCGCGGCCGCTTCACCGTTGTCTACGATGCGGAGGATGTGCCGGATCGCGAGCAATTGCGGATGGCCGTTTCCTTGTTCGGGCGCATGCCTGCGGACGTGGCCTGCCTCCAGGCACGCCTGACCATCGACAACACGGACGATTCCTGGCTCACGCGCCTGTTCACCATCGAGTACGCGGCCTTGTTCGACGTGATCAATCCTGGCCTGGCGGAGATCGGAAGCCCGATCCCGCTTGGCGGCACGTCCAACCACTTTCGTACGACGCTTCTCAGAAGCATTCACGGATGGGATGCCTGGAACGTGACAGAAGATGCGGATCTCGGCATCCGCCTGGCGCGCCTGGGCTATCGCGTCGCCGATCTTCCTTCCTCGACCCTCGAGGAGGCGCCGATCACCGCAAGAGCCTGGCTGCGGCAGCGCACCCGTTGGATGAAGGGCTTTCTGCAGACCGGCGTCAGCCATTCACGCAATCTCAGGTCGGGCCTTTCGCAGTTCGGCTTCTGGAGGTTCTATGCCGGAATGGCTTTGACCGCGGGAGCGGTGTTGAGCGCACTCATCTATCCCTTTTGCACGGGGCTATTCGTGGTGCTGTGGCTGTCTGAGAGGCCGCACTCACCGTGGGGCGATGTCTGGTATGCGGGAAGCCTCACGCTGTTCCTCTCGGGCCTGGCGTCCATCTTCATTCCGGCATGCGTGGCGCTGCACCGCCGCAATCTCTGGCGGCTTTCCCCCTGGATCGCCCTGCTGCCGTTCTATTACGGTCTCGTCACCCTTGCCGCCTGGCGTGGCCTATGGGAGCTCGGCACCGCTCCCTTTCGATGGAACAAGACGACCCACGGCCTTGCGCGCACGTCGCGCTCCGGCGTTCTCAGAAGCACCAGGCCAATGCGGCCGAGACCATATCGTTGAAGATGACGCCGCCGTAGCGCCACCAGAGCAGGCCTCCGGATGCCACGAGGCAGACGAGCGCTGCCGCCACGAGGGCAAGGCCCGTGCGCCGTTCCAAGGTGGTGGGTTGCTCCGCGCCGCTGCTCATTCAGGCTCCGCCCTTTCCTGTCAGGCGATCATCATAAGCCGAATTCGCATAAAAAACGAGGCGGCCAATGCCGCCTCGCCGGAATGATAATCTTAAGCCGCAGCCGCCTTCTTGGTCGGCCAGCCCAGTTCCACGAGGCGCGCCTTGGCGAAGTCGCGGATCTCGTCGCGAATGCCTTCAGGCAGAGCCGAGAGCAGCTTCTGCGTGTCGGCATGGAGCATGAGATCGGTGACGGCGTTGATGGTCTTCGCCTTCTTAATCTTCACCTTCAGCTCGTCTTCCGCATGGCCGTCGGCCGTGACCTCGACCTTGGTCTTCTCGGCCTCGGTGCGCTCGATCTCGGCAGGCTGCTCGGCATAGCCGGGGCGGCTCTGCTTGAACTCGTCCGCTTCCTCTTCCGAATAGACGAAGCCGTGGAGTTCGATGAGTTTGAGGATGACGCGGTCCTTCGCGCGCTTCTCGGCCATGGCATAGACATAAGCCGCCTGCTTGCCGGACACGCGATAGTTCACGCCCACCAGAGCCTCGCCGATCGACCATTCCACGCGTTCACCCATGCGGCCGGTCACTTGGATGACAGCTTCATCGCGCTCGGCGCGGATGATCTTCGGTTCGTCGAAGCTGATCTTGGCTTGGGCGGCGATGCGCTCAAGCGTCTTGTGATAGATCACCGCCGTGCCCTGGACGCGCCAGACATTGCCGGCCATCGGCTCGTCGAATTTTGCAAGCACTTCGGCAATCTTCTTGTCTGCTGTGTTCATCTCGTTCCTATCTCTCACATGCCCGCAAAACCGGTCTCGCGCTCTTCTTCAAGCCTCCTCCGAAAGGCAGGAGCGTTCGTTATTTGTTCTATACCAGATTATGCCCTTCGGGTCCAATGTCGGGGCTCTGCCGCTAACGCAAACAGTATTTAAGATCAAATACTTGTCTCCGGCGTCATTTTGTCTCAACGCCTCATGGGACGACATTGGCGGTACGGCTTTCGATGGATTGGGCCTGCCCCTTTATGATTTGACTTCAGAGCCTTTGTTCCTTATTTGTTCCTTGCCGAAGAGCAGGATTTTGACAGAGCGCAAATGGCGTACCGCTCCTTCCTGCCGCCCCGTCATTCACAGGAGGCCCGATGTCCGCGCCAGCGATCCTCGACTTGTCCGACCGCCGTTCCGAGCGGCGCCAGGGGTCACGCCGAGCGCAGAAGCGCCCCTCGACGCCGCTTACCCGCAACAGCCTCATCGCCGACTTCCTCACGATCTGCGAGCTCGACCCCGAGATCGAGTCCTTGCGGGCGCCGGCCGATCCTGCGGAGTTCAAGATCGGCGATCGCATCATCGAGCACATTGCGGATTTCGAGATCTCCCGGGACGGGCAGTGCTTTCTCGTCGACGTGCTGACGGACGAGGATCTCCTCACTCATCCCCTTCGCACGGCGGCGATCCACGGGCTCTCCTCCGAAGACGGGCGCCACTTTTCCATTGAGACCACCGTAAGCATCCGTGCCGAGCCGCGGTTTTCGACCGTGCGTCTCATCACGGCCTGCAAGCGCACGCCCGTGACGGCGGGCGACCGCGTCCGGATCCTCCACCAGCTCGACGAGGTCGGCACCATGCGGCTGGTGGATTGCGCAGGCGCGGTCATGAACACGCAGGACGGCGTCGCAGCCGTTCTGGCGTTGGCCTGCGAGGGATTGATCGCGGTCGATATCAGCCGCCCGATCCTGCCTGAAACCCGGATCCGCAGGCGCCGCCT
>DASRWK010000132.1:0-2254 GCA_035776715.1 Microvirga sp. | reverse complement strand
CGCGGCCATGGCGGCCTGGCGGGCCGGGTTCTGACCCTGGCCTGCGGTGAGGATCTGGCCGAGGATCACCTCGTCCACCTCTCCGGCTTCGACCCTGGCGCGTTCGAGGGCGGCCTTGATGGCGACGGCGCCCAGCTCGTGGGCCGGGGTATTGGCGAATGCGCCGTTGAAGGAGCCGACCGGCGTGCGCGTTGCGCCGACGATGACGATGCTGTCCTGGGCCATTCCTCTCTCCTGTGGCTGGATGTTCAAAAAGATGGGGCTGGTTCGATCAAAGCCCCAGACGGTGGGATGTCAAGGACAGGATAGAGCAGGTCAGGCATGCGGCCCTTAGACTTTTGGCGCTTTGATCGTGGGGCATAAGGCTTATAATCAGAGAAAGCCGCTGATCCCGGCGGGAAACCCGGCCACCGGTCTGCAGGAGCGTATTGGGTCCACATGGCGACGGAAAAAAAGCCGACGATCATCAAGAAATATGCCAACCGCCGCCTCTATCACACCGGCACCTCCGCCTATGTGACACTGGAAGACCTCGCCGGCATGGTCCGCCAGGGTGAGGATTTCGTGGTCTACGACGCCAAATCGGGCGAGGACATCACCCGCACGGTGCTGGCCCAGATCATCTTCGAGCAGGAGAACAAGGAGGGGCAGAACCTTCTGCCCGTCACCGTGCTGCGCCAGCTCATCCGCTTCTACGGCGACAGCATGCAGGCCCTGGTGCCCAGCTATCTCGAATTTTCCATGAACAATCTGTCCCAGGAGCAGCAGAAGCTGCGGGAGCAGATGGCCCAGGCCTTCGGCCCCGGCGCCTTCCAGGCCATGGAGGAGCAGGTGCGCAAGAACATGAGCTTCTTCACCGAAGCCATGCGCATGTTCTCGCCTTTCCCGCCGGGCAGTCCCGGGAATCCCGGGCAGAAGGTGCCCTCCCAGGCGGACGACGTCGACGATCTCGACGCTCTCAAGCGCCAGATGGCCGACATGCAGGCCAAGCTGGACAAGCTGGCGGGGAAGTAATCTCCTTCGCTCGCCTGTCATGGGCTTCCAAGACGTGGATCCCCGGACCAGGCCCGGGATGACGTTCGAAGGGCGGTAGCAGAGCCCCCTGAGTTCCTTAGCCCCGGGCCCGCTTCAGCATCCCGCGAAGACTCTGCGGAGGCCGCACGGCCTCCGGCTCTCCGAACAGGGAGCCCGCCAGATAATCGACCCCCCATGCGGCGAGCAGGCGCGCGGTCGCCTCGTCGTCGACCCATTCGGCCGCAAGCGCGATGCCCATGTTCTGAGCCCGGTCGACGAGCGAGCGCACGAGAAGGCGGTCCTCCGTCGAGCGCTTCAGGGGCTGGATGAAGACCCCGTCGATCTTGAGCATGTCGAAGGGCATGTGAGCGAGGCTCGATACCGGCACGTGGCCTTGGCCGAAGCCCGAGAGCGACAGACCGATGCCGATGGCCTTCATGACCTGGAGGCGCCCCAGGAGCGTTCCGTCCTTGGCCAGGGCCACCTCCGGCACCTCGATCACGAGGCGCGACTCGATGCCGGGTCGCGCGCCGAGATGGGCGGCCAGCATCGGCAGCCATTCCGGATCCTTCAGGGTCGCGGGGGCGACCGGCAGGGCAAGGCGCTCATGGGGATGCCCGGCGAGGTATTCGGCCGCCAGTTCCAGCATGCGTCCGTCCACGAGCAGGCTCAGGTTGGCGTCGTCCAGGGCCGGGATCGCGCTGAGGGGAACCGTTCGCCCGCCGGAGCCGATCAGGGCCGCCGTGGCCTGCATCAGGACGGGGCCGCGGCTGTAGGCGTCCACCATGGGTGCGCAGGCCAGGACCAGGCGCCGGTCGTTGAGGGCGCCGACCACGTCGAAGGAGGCCTTTTCGGCCCTCGGCGAGCGGGAGGCCGAACGGGGATCATAGAGAATGAAGGGCTGAGAGCCTGCCTGAGCCGATTCCAGGGCCTGCTCGGCAAAGCGCAGCAGCTTGGTGGCCTTGAAGGTGTGGTCCGGCGCGCAGGCCGCCGCGAGGGTCAGAGTGCCGGAGCAGCTCCTCAGGAGCTCCGCCACCCGTCTCATGGCGCCCGGTGCCTCGGCGGCCGGGCAGCCGATCAGGGTGAGGGTGAAGCGGCTCGGGCTCAACGCGCCGAAATGGTCCTGCCGCCGCATCATGGGGCGGAGCTTGCGGGCGATGACGTCCAGAGCGTCCCCATGGTCCCCGTCCAAGGCTCCCACGATGAGGGTGCAGGTCTGGGAAATGCGGAGTGCCTCGTT
>DASRWK010000131.1:0-5283 GCA_035776715.1 Microvirga sp. | reverse complement strand
GTGGACGAGCCCGAGGCCGAGGCCGTTCCCATGCTGGGCAACACGGCTGCCGCTTCCGGCACCGACAACGACGCCGACGTCCAGTTCGACCGCATGAGCGAGGAAGACCTGCTCCGCGGTCTCGAGGGCCTCGTGCCCCCGAGCAACAACAGCTCGGACGACGACGAGCGCGAATAACGGTCATAACCTGTAGTTTTCTCAAAAGCCCGGCCCTCAGCCGGGCTTTTTCGTGCCGCCTTAACCACAGCGTGGATTTGCCGCCTGCGGCAAGGTATTCAGCTTGCGGTCAGAAGAGCCGGTACAATATTCTTTAAAATCGTCTGAATTCAGCCAGATAGACCAGATTCGAGGAGATGGCGGCCGCATGATGCGCCAGTATGAACTTGTCGAGCGGGTAAAGCGCTACAACCCCTCGGCCGACGAGGCGCTTCTCAACCGTGCTTACGTGTATGCCATGATGGCTCATGGCAATCAGAAGCGCGCATCCGGCGATCTGTTCTTCGGCCATCCCCTCGAAGTCGCGGCCATTCTCACGGACATGAAGCTCGACGAGGCCACCATCGCCGCGGCGGTGCTGCACGATACGGTGGAGGATACCGAGGCGACCCTGGAGGAGATCAACAAGACCTTCGGTCCCCAGATCGGCGCGCTCGTCGACGGCCTCACCAAGATCAAGCGCCTCGATCTCGTCTCGAAACGCGCGGCGCAGGGCGAGAACTTTCGCAAGCTGCTGCTGGCCATCGCCGACGACGTGCGCGTGCTCCTGGTGAAGCTCGCCGACCGCCTGCACAACATGCGCACCCTCCAGTTCATGCCGCCGGACAAGCGCACGCGCATCGCCGAGGAGACCCTCGAGATCTATGCGCCGCTCGCCGGGCGCATGGGTATTCAGGAGATGCGCGAGGAGCTCGAGGATCTCGCCTTCCAGAACCTCGATCCGGAAGCCTATGAAGCCATCAACCGCCACCTGCACGAGCTGACGGCGAAAAGCGAAAAGCTCGTCGAGGAGATCGAACGGACCCTCACCACCAAGCTCAAGGCCCAGGGAATCGACGCGCAGGTCACGGGACGTCAGAAGCGCCCCTATTCCATTTGGCGCAAGATGGAGCGCAAGTCCGTCTCCTTCGAGCAATTGTCGGATATCTTCGCCTTCCGGATCATCGTCGGCACCGTCGACGAATGCTATCGCGCGCTCGGTATCGTGCATACGAGCTGGCCAATGGTGCCCGGCCGCTACAAGGACTACATCTCGACGCCCAAGCAGAACGACTACCGCTCGATCCATACCACGGTGATCGGTCCCGGCAGCCAGCGGGTGGAGCTTCAGATCCGCACCCAGGCGATGGATCAGGTTGCCGAGTACGGGATCGCGGCGCACGCCCTCTACAAGGAAGGCGTGAACGACAATTCCCGCCTCGCCACGGAGAGCCGCGCCTATCAATGGCTCCGGCGCACCATCGACCTCCTCGCGGAAGGCGACAACCCGGAAGAGTTTCTGGAGCACACGAAGCTCGAGCTCTTTCATGACCAGGTGTTCTGCTTCACGCCGAAAGGCCGGCTCATCGCCTTGCCGCGCGGTGCAACGCCTATCGATTTCGCCTATGCGGTCCATACGGATGTCGGCAACACGGCGGTGGGCTGCAAGATCAACGGCCGCATGTCCCCGCTGCTCACGGAGCTGCAGAACGGCGACGAGGTGGAGATCGTCCGCGCCGAAGGACAGACGCCGCCTGCGGCGTGGGAATCCCTCGTCGTCACCGGCAAGGCGCGCGCCTCGATCCGACGCGCCACCCGCGCCGCCGTGCGGCGGCAATATACGGGCCTCGGCCATCAGATCCTGGAGCGCGCCTTCGAGCGCGCGGGCCGCGCCTTCTCCGACGAGAAACTGAAAGGAGCCCTGCCCCGCCTCGCCCGCGTTTCCGTCGAGGATGTGCTGGCGGCGGTCGGCCGGGGCGAGATGTTCTCCGGCGACGTGGTGCGCGCGGTCTATCCCGACTACAAGGAAGAGCGTCGTATCGGAATGGACGCCAAGGGCACAGGCCAGCCGGACGGCGCGGGCACTCGGCAGAACGGCGAAGAGACCGCAGGCATTCCGATCCGCGGCCTGAACAAGGACATGCCGATCCGCTTCGCCCCGGAAGGCGGGGCGGTGCCGGGCGATCGCATCGTCGGCATCCTGACGCCGGGCGAAGGCGTTACCATCTATCCGATCCAGTCGCCCTCCCTGGCCGATTTCGACAACGAGCCCGACCGCTGGATCGACGTGCGTTGGGATCTGGAATCCGGCTCCACGCAGCGTTTTCCGGCCCGCATCAAGCTGCAATCGATCAACGAACCGGGCTCGCTCGCGCAGATCGCGCAGGTGATCGCCGACCACGACGGCAACATCGACAACGTCAACATGAAGCGGCGGACGCAGGACTTCACGGATGTGACCATCGACCTGACGGTCTGGGATCTGAAGCACCTCAACGCCATCATCGCGGAACTGCGCGCCAAGCGGGTGGTGAGCCGCGTCGATCGTGTCACCGGATGATCGCCCATGGCAGCTAAGCCGCGCATCGCCGTCATCATGGATGAGAACACCAGTGTCGACGGAACGCGATACGACATGACGAAGAACTACTTCGTGGCCGTTCATCGCGCGGGCGGCATGCCCTTCGGCATTCCATACTTCATGGATATGGTCGAAGCCGTCGTCGACGAGTTCGACGGCTTCATGAATGTGGGCGGCCGCTTCGCCTTTCCGGACGCATGGTATTCTGACGGACAGGTCTCCAAGGCGCCCCATTCCGAACGGCTCGACGTTGAGCTCGCGCTCATGCGGGGCTTTCTCGAACGCGACAAGCCCGTCCTCGGCATCTGCAACGGCATGCAGGTTCTCGCAGCCCTTCACGGCTGCCGCCTCTCGCCCGATGTGCGCGCGACGGGCGCGCAGATCCTGGAGCACGACAAGCGCGGTCACGAGCATCCCGTCGTCGTCAGGGAGAACACGCTGCTCTCCAGAATCACCGGCGGCGGCGTGCTTTCGGTGAACACCTTCCATCGGGAGGCCGTGATCGAGCTCTCGGATCGCGTGGTGGCGTGTGCTCACGCGGAGGACGGCGTCATCGAAGCCATCGAAGTTCCGTCACGCCGCTTCGCTCTCGGAGTGCAGTGGCATCAGGAACTCTTCGCCAAGCAGAATCACCCGGGCAACGGGATTTTCGGGGCCTTCGTGCGGGCATCGGAGAGAGCCTGACGGGTTCCATCCGGCATGGACGTGCCTTTGCCTCTTGCCTCCGGCCGTCCCTCCTGCCACACAGCCCTGACGCAGGAGACCTGAGCTATGACCCCGAACGAAGTCCTCGACGAATTCCGCTCCGCCGGCGCTCTGCTGGAAGGTCACTTCATCCTCTCGTCGGGACTGCACAGCCCGGTGTTCCTGCAGAAGATGTTCGTGTTCCAGGACCCGGCCCGCACGGAGCGGGTCTGCCGGGCGCTCGCCGACAAGATCAAACAGGCGTTCGGGCCCGTCGATTATGTGGTCTCCCCCGCCGTGGGCGGAATCGTTCCGGGCTACGAAACCGCCCGGCACCTTGGGTCGAAGGCGGTCTTCGTGGAGCGTGAGAACGGCGTCTTTACCCTGCGGCGCGGCTTCACGATTCCCGAGGGCGCCCGGGTCGTGATGGTGGAGGACATCGTCACCACGGGTCTCTCGTCGCGTGAATGCCTGGCGGCTCTCGGGGAGTATCCCGGAACCATTCTGGGAGCGGCCTGCCTCATCGACCGCTCGGGCGGCAAAGCGGATCTGGGCGTGCCGCTCGTCTCCCTGGTGCAGCTCGACATTCCGGCCTACGAGGCGGACAAGTTGCCGCCCGAGCTTGCCGCGCTTCCGGCGGTCAAGCCCGGCAGCCGGAGCCTCAAGCCTTAATATTGTTTATTTTTCAACAGAAGGCTTGACTGCCCCCTTTCCGCCACCTTGACTCTTTTCTTTTACTCACCATTAAGTATTCGAACTTGTGGTTTTTACTCGTCTAAAGGGTTGATAGCAGCCTGTTCACGGGCGCGTCCTGTTTTTATCGCGCAATTGTATTGTCCGCATAAATAATAGATGTCGCTTTGACAGATATGGTTGTTATGCCGCCCAGGCAGACACAAAAAGAGAATACTTATGTCAGGCCAGCAGCGGATCGCGCTCTTCATCGATGGAGCCAACCTTTACGCTACCACGAAGACGCTCGGTTTCGATATCGACTACAAGCGCCTGCTCAAGGAATTCCAAGGCCGCGGCACTCTTGTGCGCGCGTTCTACTACACGGCGCTCGTCGAGGATCAGGAATACTCTTCCATCCGCCCGCTGATCGATTGGCTCGACTATAACGGATACCGGGTGGTCACGAAGCCCACCAAGGAATTCGTCGATTCGGCCGGCCGCCGCAAGGTGAAGGGCAACATGGATATCGAGCTCGCCATCGATGCGCTCGAGCTGTCCCCCTTCATCGACCACATGGTCCTCTTCTCCGGCGACGGAGACTTCCGCTCGCTGGTCGAGGCCATGCAGCGCCGGGGCGTGCGTGTGTCGGTGGTTTCCACGATCACGACGCAGCCTCCGATGGTCGCCGACGAGCTGCGTCGCCAGGCCGACGAATTCCTGGACCTGTCGCAGCTCGCCTCCCGCATCGGCCGCGACCCTTCGGATCGCCAGCAGCGTCCCTCGGGGGAGGGTAACGACCGGACGCGGCCGCAGCAGCATCAGCCGCGCAACGGCGCGCTCGAGAGCCGCTACGGCATCCGCCAGGGCCAGGACGACGAGTTCGACCTCTGATTCTCGCTTTCGCGGAATGCGGCGACTGCCGGGCTCGCCGGCCGTTCCCTTGAAGGTTCAGAGCGCCCCCGCCTCGATATGGCAGTCGAGGCCGAGCGTCCCGGCGGTATTGCTGACGATCGCGAGGCAAGGGCTGGCTTGGTCCTCGGGGATGAACACCGCGAAACGGGTCACATAGAGTCCGCCCTCCGCCTCCCCCAGCTTGCGGGCCTCGAGGCGCACGATGTTGGCGCCGTATTGTTTGAACACCTCGGCGAGCCGCGCCACGAGGCCCAACTGGTCGCCGCCGCTGATGGTGATGCGGTGCGTGATGCTGCCGGCCGGGCCGGGGCTTGGATCGAAAGCGTAAGGCACGGCCCGAACGTCCGCGCCGGCGAGCTCCGGAAGCTGCTTGAGACCCGCCTCGATCTCGCTCGCCTCCAAACCCGAAGGCAACTCGCAAAGCGCCACGAACTCCGCCCCCGTGCCCAGGGCCG
>DASRWK010000130.1:0-1931 GCA_035776715.1 Microvirga sp. | reverse complement strand
GAACGAGATCGACGCGATCGCCGATGTGCTGCGCGATCTCGTTCTTCAGCAGCCGCCGAATCTGGTCTCCGGCGGACTGCGCGTGACGCTGGCGGAGGGCTGGCGGGCCCTGACGACGGGCAACCGCCTGCGGAGCCTGTCCACGGCGAACCGGCGTGCCCTGCTCGATCTGTTCACGAAGTCGGCGGGCGATTACCTCGACGGCTGGTTCGAGGCGGATTGCGTGAAGGCGGCCTTCGGCTTCGATGCCGTCGTCGGCAATTTCGCAAGCCCTTACACTCCGAATACGGCCTATGTGCTCCTCCACCATGTATTTGGCGAGGTGAACGGGAAGAAGGGCGCTTGGGGGCACGCCATTGGCGGCATGGGTGCGATCACCCAGGCCATGGCGAAGGCGGCGCGCGAGCGCGGCGTCGAGATTGAGACCGATGCGCCCGTGCGTGAGGTCATCGTCGAGAAGGGCAGGGCTGCCGGCGTCGTCCTGAAGGATGGGCGCACGATCCGCGCGCGCGCAGTGGCGGGCAACGTCCACCCCAGGCTGTTGTTCGACCGGTTGGTTCCCGAGGGTGCCCTGCCGGCGGATTTCCTGAGCCGCATGCGGCGCTGGAAGTCGGGTTCGGGCACGTTCCGGATGAATGTGGCGCTTTCGTCTCTGCCGAGCTTCACGGCTCTTCCCGGACGGGAGGCGGCGGACCATCACACGGCGGGAATCATTATTGCTCCGTCCCTGGCCTATATGGATCGCGCCTATGACGACGCGAAGCAGCTCGGATGGAGCCGCGAGCCGGTGGTCGAGATGCTGATCCCCTCGACGCTCGACGACAGTCTAGCGCCCGAGGGGATGCATGTGGCGAGCCTGTTCTGCCAGCATGTCCAGCCGCAATTGTCGGATGGCCGCTCATGGGACGATCATCGCGAGGAAGTGGCGGACCTGATGATCGCCACGGTCGATCGCTATGCTCCCGGATTCAAGGAGAGCGTCGTCGGACGGCAGATCATGAGCCCGCTTGATCTCGAACGAACCTTCGGACTCATCGGTGGCGATATCTTCCATGGTGCTCTGACCCTCGATCAGATCTTCAGCGCCCGTCCGATGCTGGGACATGCGGATTACCGGGCGCCGATCACGGGGCTGTACATGTGCGGCGCGGGCACTCATCCAGGCGGCGGCGTGACCGGCGCGCCGGGCCACAATGCGGCCCGCGCCGTGATGGCCGACATCCGGCGATTAAGGTGACCGCATTCCAATGCATCCCGGCGGCCCGATTCGTGCTAGAACCTGCACAGGCGGGATAGCAGGAGGTTGGGATGACGGGGCGTGCGTCGAAACATTCCAGGACGCTCCTCGGTATGGTCGGGCCGAATGCCGAGAAGACCGTATCGCTTGCTCTTCAGGGGGGCGGAGCGCATGGGGCTTTCACCTGGGGCGTCCTGGATTATCTGCTCGAGGACGGACGGTTGGCCATCGAGGCCATCACGGGCGCAAGCGCTGGTGCCATGAATGCTGTGGTCCTCGTCGAGGGCTGGCTGGAGGGCGGCCGTGATGGCGCACGCGAACACCTGCGGAAGTTCTGGAAGCGTGTCAGCCTCGATGGTGTCCTTTCTCCCATTCAGCGCTCACTGTTCGATCACTTCCTGAGCTACTGGGGCGGCTCTCGGGCCTCCACACAACTCTGGACGGGAGCATGGACCAATGTCACGAGTCCCTATGACCTGAACCCGCTGGACATCAATCCGCTGCGGGATGCGCTCAACGAAATGATCAACTTTGAGCGTGTCAGGGCCTGCACGGAGACGAAGCTATTCATCTCGGCCACAAATGTCTGGACGGGAAAGATCCGCGTCTTCTCGGCTCCCGAGCTGACGGTCGACCATGTCCTTGCTTCCGCGTGCCTTCCGACCGTCTTCAAGGCGGTGGAGATCGACGGGGA
>DASRWK010000129.1:0-15830 GCA_035776715.1 Microvirga sp. | reverse complement strand
GAGCTCCTCCGCATCCACGATGGTAACGGCACGGCGGTAATAGCGCGTGACATCGTGGCCGATGCCGATCGCGATGAGCTCGACGGGCGAACGCGTCTCGATCTCTTCGATCACGTAGCGCAGATGCCGCTCGAGGTAGTTGCCGGGATTGACCGAGAGCGTCGAATCGTCCACCGGCGCGCCGTCCGAGATCACCATCAGGATGCGCCGCTGCTCGGGCCGCCCGAGCAGGCGCTTATGCGCCCAATCCAGCGCCTCGCCGTCGATGTTCTCCTTCAGCAGCCCCTCGCGCATCATCAGGCCCAGGTTCTTGCGTGCACGCCGCCAGGGCGCATCTGCCGACTTGTAGATGATGTGCCGCAGATCGTTGAGACGGCCCGGGTTGGCGGGCTTACCGCTCTGCAGCCACATCTCGCGGGATTGCCCGCCCTTCCACGCACGGGTGGTGAAGCCGAGGATTTCCACCTTCACGCCGCAGCGCTCCAGCGTGCGCGCCAGAATATCGGCGCAGGTGGCCGCTACCGTGATCGGACGTCCGCGCATGGAACCCGAATTGTCGAGCAGCAGCGTCACAACCGTGTCGCGGAAATTGGTGTCCTGCTCCTGCTTGAAGCTCAGGGGCTGGAAAGGATCCATGATGATGCGCGGCAGGCGCACCGGATCAAGCGTTCCCTCCTCCAGGTCGAACTCCCAGGAGCGGTTCTGCTGCGCCATCAGGCGGCGCTGCAGGCGATTGGCGAGACGCCCCACCACGCCCTGGAGATGAGCGAGCTGCTTGTCGAGATAAGCGCGAAGGCGGGTCAGCTCGTCCGCGTCGCAAAGATCCTCCGCCTGGATGATCTCGTCGAACTTGGCGGTATAAGCCTTGTAGTCCGGCCCGCGCGCTTCGTTGGAACGGGACGGCGGACGCCAGGATTCGCCGGCCTCGTCCGAATCCGCCTCGTCCGCTTCCTCGGGCAGTTCGCCGGAAGGACCGTCAGCGTCTTCCGTTGCACCGTCCTCGATGTCGTCGCTCGAATCCTCGCTGACTTCGACCTCGGCACGGTCGCCCTGGGATTCCTGCTCGGATTCGCCCTCGCCCTGCTGCTCCTGCTGCTCGGCCTCGTTATCGTCCTCGTTCTCCTCGTCCTCCTGATCGAGGGCCGCGTCGTCGGCCATGTCGAGAGAAGAGAGCATTTCCCGGATACCGCGCGCGAAATCGCGCTGGCTGTCGATGTTCTTCAAGAGCCCGTCGAGGTTCTTGCCGGCGCGCTCCTCGATGAAATCTCGCCAGAGATCGACGATCTTGGACGCGGCCGCGGGCGGCTTCTCGCCGGTCAGGCGCTCGCGCACCATGAGCGCCAGGGCGTCCTCGATGGGAGCATCGGCGCGATCGGTGATCTCTTCGTATTTGCCCCCGCGGTGGTAGCGATCCTCCAGCATCGCCGAGATGTTGGAGGAGATGCCGGCCATGCGGCGCGACCCGATGGATTCCACACGCGCCTGTTCGACCGCATCGAACACGGCGCGGGCAGCCTGGCCCTCGGGGGCGAGCCGGCGGTGCAGGAGGACATCGTGACAGGCGAGCCGCAGGGCCATGGAGTCCGCATTGCCGCGCAGGATCGCCACGTCCTGCGGCGTGAGCCGCCGGGGCGGCTCCGGCAGGCGGGCCTTTTCCTGGCCCATGAGCATCGGGCGGTCGGACGCGAAGGCCACCTCCAGATCGGGCTTGCGGGCAATGGCCTTCATGGCGCCGGCGATGGAGCGCTTCAGCGGCTCGGCTGGCGCTTCTTTCTTCTCACCCGGCTTGCGGTTCGAGATGGACATCTCACCTCTCCTGTCATTCCCGCTTCATCATCCCCGGGACAGCGGGGATCCATGACCACGCGCCTCCGGCCCTGCTCCGTCGCGCCTATGAATCCCAGTGCCTTATGGGCGCCCCCGGTTTGACGGGAGAATGCGTTACGACAGCACCATGTTCACGGCGCTTTCCGGCAACTCCTTGCCGAAGGAGCGCTGGTAGAATTCGGCCACGAGGGTGCGCTCCAGCTCGTCGCACTTGTTCAGGAAGGTGACGCGGAAGGCGAAGCCCGTATCGCCGAAGATCTCGGCGTTCTCGGCCCAGGTGATAACCGTGCGCGGGCTCATGACGGTCGAGAGATCGCCGTTCATGAAAGCGCTGCGGGTGAGATCGGCCACGCGCACCATCTTGTTGACGATGTCGCGCCCTTCCGAGCTGTCCTGATAATGCTTCGCCTTGGAGAGGACGATATCCACCTCCTTGTCGTGCGGCAGGTAATTGAGCGTGGTCACGATGGACCAGCGGTCCATCTGGCCTTGGTTGATCTGTTGCGTGCCGTGATAGAGGCCCGACGTATCGCCGAGGCCCACTGTGTTGGCGGTGGCGAAGAGGCGGAAGGCGGGGTGAGGACGGATCACGCGCTTCTGGTCGAGAAGCGTGAGCTTGCCCGACTGCTCCAGAACACGCTGGATCACGAACATCACATCCGGCCGGCCGGCGTCGTACTCGTCGAACACGAGGGCGACATTGTGCTGAAGTGCCCAGGGGAGAATGCCGTCCTGGAAGGCGGTGACCTGCTTGCCCTCCTGGAGCACGATGGCGTCCTTGCCGACGAGGTCGATCCGCGACACGTGGCTGTCAAGGTTCACGCGCACGCAGGGCCAGTTCAAGCGGGCGGCCACCTGCTCGATATGGGTGGACTTACCCGTGCCGTGATAGCCCGTGATCATTACGCGGCGGTTGCGCGCGAAACCGGCCAGGATGGCGAGCGTCGTCTCCCGGTCGAAGAGGTAATCCGGATCGAGATCGGGCACATGCTCGTCGGTCTGGGAGAAGGCCGGAACTTCCAGATCCGAGTCGATGCCAAAGACCTGTCGCACGGATACCCTCATATCCGGCAGTTGGGTCGTTGTGTCGGTTTGTGCCGTCATAGGGGCCTCTCGATCGGATGGGTGTTTCAACTATATGCCAGGGCTTCTTAAACCCCATGGCGGTGCGGTGCAATTTCCTAAACGCCTGAGGGGGCTGCATGAAACAACGGGGTTTCAGCAGAGGCCAGCGCTCTTGAGGGTATCGTGCGCCTTGATGATGTCGCGCAGCCGCTCCTCGAAGGAGCGGTCCCCGCCATTGGCGTCCGGATGGAACCGCTTCACCAGAGACTTGTACTGAGCCTTGATGGCAGGCCCGTCGGCGGTCTCGTCCAGCCCCAGGATGTCCAGCGCCCGGCGAATTGCGCCCGAGTAGCGCGGACGCCGGGGCTCGGGTTGCGCCCTGCGGGTGCGAGCCTGGGTGAAGTCCTCTCCCCGGAGAATGCCCAATGGATCGAAATAGGCCCAGTCGCGGGTTTCCTGCTTCTGATCCGGCTCCTCGCCCTTGCCGGAGGCATTCACACCCATGGCCCAGGTGGGACGATGACCAATGATCGCGTCCTTCTGGTAGGCCGCAACCGCCGAATCGGACATGCCCGAGAAATAGTTGTAGGATGCGTTGTACTCGCGCACGTGCTGAAGGCAGAAGCGCCAATACTGGCCCTCCCTGTCCCGGCCCTTGGGTGCGCGGTATTCGCCCGCAGCCTTGCAGCCCGGATGCTCGCAGGCAGGTCCCTTCGTCTCCCGCGGCTCATCGCAGGAGGGCTTGATCCGGATGCGGTCGAAAAGAGGCGAGTTGAGATCCATGATTCAAACATTATGAGTGTGTTGAGGCCCTGAGCCAAGGCTTAAGAGCTTTTCGCCGCAGACCCGTTAAAAAGGCTTATCGAGACGCATGACCCTTCACCGCTGGATCACCCAAACTCTGCAGGAGCGCCTGCATCCGTCCCAACTGACCGTCACGGACGAGTCGGAACAGCATCGCGGTCATGGCGGATGGCGGGAGGGGGGAGAAACTCACGTCAGGGTACATATCGTATCGGAAGCCTTCTCCGGCAAGAGTCGGGTCGAGCGCCACCGCCTCCTCAATGAGGTGTTGAAGGACGCCTTCGACAGGGGCTTGCACGCCTTGGCCGTTCAAGCAAAGGCGCCGGGAGAGTGAGAATGGCTCTCTCTCCTGTCATGGCCGGGCTCGTACCGGCCATTCCGATTCGAAAGACGTCGCATTTCGCGAAATTGGGATCACCGGCACAAGGCCGGTGATGACGCGCAACGCGTGCCTCGGACGCTACTTGATCCGCTCGAGCACGCTCACGTAGTTGGCCACCGCCGCGCCGCCCATATTGAAGATGCCGCCGAGCTTCGGGTTCCTCACCTGGATGCCGCCGGCCTCCTCGCAGAGCTGCATGGCCGAGAGCGCATGCATGGAGACGCCCGTCGCACCGATGGGATGGCCCTTGGCTTTAAGACCGCCGGAGGGGTTCACCGGCAGCCTGCCGTCCCGATTCGTCCAGCCTTCCTTAACGGCAATCGCACCCTGGCCGCGCGGCGTCAGGCCCATCGCCTCGTATTCGATCAGCTCGGCGATGGTGAAGCAGTCATGGGTCTCGACGAAGGAGAGATCCGAGAGCTGGATTCCCGCCTGAGCGAGGGCCCTCTGCCAGGCCACCTCGCAGCCTTCGAACTGAACGATATCGCGCTTGGACATGGGCAGGAAATCCTGCGCATGGGCGGTGGCGCGGAACGCCACGGCCCGGCGCATGCGCAACGCCGTCTCCGTATCTGTCAGCACGAGCGCGGCTGCGCCATCGGAGACGAGCGAGCAGTCGGTGCGCTTGAGGGGGCCCGCCACGAAGGGATTCTTCTCGCTCTCGGCGCGGCAGAATTCGAAGCCGAGATCCTTGCGCATCTGCGCATAGGGATTGTCGACTCCGTTCCTGTGATTCTTGGCGGCGATGCGCGCCAGCGCGTCGGATTGGTCGCCGTAGCGCTGGAAATACTGACCGGCGATCTGGCCGAACACGCCTGCGAAGCCGCCCTGCGTCTCACCGTCCTCCGGCAGGTAGGAGGCCTTCAGCAGGATATTGCCGATCTCCGGGCCCGGCGTGCGGGTCATCTGCTCGACGCCCACGACCAGCACCGTCTTGGCGCGCCGGGCCTCGATGGTCTTGATGGCTTGATGCACGGCCGCGGAGCCCGTCGCGCAGGCATTCTCCACGCGGGTGGCGGGCTTGAAACGGAATTTGTCGCTCGCCTGGAACACCAGGGAGGCGGTGAAATCCTGGGCGGAGAACCCGCCGTTGAAATGGCCGAGCACGACCTCGTCCACGTCTTCGGGCCCGATCCCGGCATGCTCGAGCGCCTCGTTGGTGACGCGGACGATGAGGCTCTCGACGGTTTCCGCGTCGAGCTTGCCGAAGGGTGTATGGGCCCATCCGACGATGCAGGCGGTCATGGGGGTCTCCTCACAGATCTTGGTTGTCGGACCTAAGGTGGAATGGTTCCGGCCGTTCGGCAAGCCAGCCCTGGTCTATGGCGGAACGGGCCTTGAATTTGCGGCGTGCTCAGCGTCCATGGACGCGTGGAACGAATCAAGGGACATCTGTCATGCGTCTTTGTGTCTTTTGCGGCTCCAGCCCAGGCCAGGCCCCCGTCTACATGGAGACCGCCCGCCTGCTGGGTGAAACCCTGGCACGAAATGATATCGGGCTGGTCTATGGCGGCGCCTCGGTCGGCCTGATGGGAGCCGTGGCGGACGCGGCACTGGCCCAGGGAGGCCATGTGATCGGCGTCATGCCCCAGGCGCTCGTCGACAAGGAAATCGCCCATACGGGCCTGAGCGACTTGCGGGTGGTCGGCTCCATGCACGAGCGCAAGGCGATGATGGCGGAGCTGTCCGACGGCTTCGTCGCCCTGCCGGGCGGCCTTGGCACCTTCGAGGAACTGTTCGAGGTCTGGACCTGGGCGCAGCTCGGCTATCACAAGAAGCCCTGCGCCCTGCTCAACGTTGCCGGCTTCTACGACAGGCTCGCGGATTTTCTCGACGGCGTGGTGGAAAGTGGCTTCGTGAAACCCGTTCACCGCGCCATGCTGATCGTGAAGGATGAGCCGGCTGCCCTGGTGGAGGCGATCCGAGGCTACGAACCGCCGAAGGTCGAAAAATGGATCAAGGCGGGCGAGCGTTGATCGATATCGTCACGGCCCTTATCCGCAACGAGCAGGGCCATGTGCTGCTCGTCCGCAAGCATGGCACCGAGAGCTTCATGCAGCCGGGCGGCAAACGCGAACCCGGCGAGAGCGATCAGGCGACGCTTGCGCGAGAGGTGAGCGAAGAACTCGGCTGCGCCATCGTCCCGGCTTCCGTGCAGCTGCTCGGCGTCTTCGAGGCGCCCGCCGCCAACGAGCCGGGCCAATGGCTACGTGCTGCGGCGTATGCGGCCCGCATCTCGGGTTCCATCGCCTGTCGGGCCGAGATCGCCGAATTCGCCTGGGTAGACCCGCGCGCGCCGGGTGAGCGAAAACTCGCCCCGCTCACGCGGGACACGATCCTGCCGCTCGCCCTGTCGCTGGAGAATCAGGCCCTGTAGGCACCGACCCCTTCTCCGAGGGCGACATTGTTCGCCTCGCGGATCCTGGCCGCCGCCTCATCGTAGAGGAAGGGCAGGAAGGCGAAGCGCCGCCCGTATGTGACCTTCGATACGGCATGCAGCAGCGGGGCTGAGAACACCACGGCCCCGCCGCTGGGTGCCTTGTAGCTGCGCGATCCGTATTCGGGGAAGCCCACCTCGCCGCCCTCGAAATCATCATTGAGATTGATTGAGACCGCGAAACGGCGATGAGCCGTTCCTTTGGTGGTGTTGTCCCGGTGTGCGCGGAAGTGTCCGCCGTCCTCCGCCGCATAACAGGAGACGATATATCGCTCCATACGGGTCGGCTTGAAGAAATGCACCTTCTCGATCTCGGGATTCACGCGCCGCAGGATGCGGCGCTGCAGCTGCCCGATCAGGTCGGGATCCGTGATCGTGTAGTCCTTGCGGCGCTTATGGGTTGGATCATGCGCCGCGACGGTCTTGCCTCCGACTTCGCGCATGAAGCCTGATTCTTCCCCTCCGTGCTGCTCGTAAAGATCGATCAGGTGCCGGCAGAAGGCGGGCTCGAAGACATCCGGAATGATGAGAATGGGAGCCGGCACCTCGAGCCCGGCGAAGCGGTCGACCGGCGGCAGCGCTCGCAGGTAGGCCATCACCTCCTTGCGATCGCCGCCGTCCAGCTTGAAGGGAAAGACGGCGCGAACACGAAGGGTGGGATTGAGCATCAGCCAGAACCTGCGAAGGACGACCTGTGTCTGAGCCGACGTTGCGTCATCGGGGATGGCGCCGTAGAGCCGCCCGACGCTTCCGTCGAAATCCCAGAGGTGCCGGACGCCGGGCAGAATCTGCCGAGCACGCCCCTCCGACAGATCCGAAGGGTCGCAGCTCACGCCGAACAGGGCGATGTTGTCGTCATCGAAGAGATCGCGATGCGTCTCCTGAATGGCCCTCAGGGCCTCGCGCCCGGCCTGATCCGCCCCGGTTCCGTAAAAGCACAGAACGAGATAGCGCCCCGCCGCGGTCTCGAAGTGATACTGAGGATTGGCTGTGGAATTCTGGGTGAACCAAGGTACCGGATCGCCAACCTGAAGAACGCGATAGGCAGGCCTTTGAGAAGCAGTATCGGTTCCGGAACTCATAGGTCGCCCCATAAGAGATTGTTTTGTTATTCAATAACTCACGTCCTCTCGCACGACAATATGCAACTGTCGTGAAACAATGGCCGCGCTTCGTTGTTCTTCAAACCGAGCGGCTCTTGCCACTCTCTTGCCATGGAGTTCGGTACAAAGAGCAGACCGGGATTGCGATGCACTGCCCTGACCCTGGCCAAGGCCAGTGTTTGGGAATAACAATATAGCTCAGCTGGCAAGCGGGGCTTTAGAATCCCCTCTCCGAACGTTGCTTTAGTCAAGGAGTCGTTCCGTATGAACGTTAGCCGAGCCATTCGCGCGACCGTCTTTGCCGTTGCTGCCTTATTGAGCGGTCAGGCTCTGGCCGCCGGCACACCTGCCCTCGTGGTCGAGGTGGAGTCCGGCCGTGTTCTGCATGCGGAGCGGGCGACCGATCCGTGGTATCCGGCGTCCATCACCAAGCTCATGACGACGTATGTCGCCTTGGACAAGGTGCGCTCCGGCCAGCTGAGCATGGACACCCTGCTCACGGTGACCGACAGCGCCGCGGCCCTGCCGCCGTCCAAGATGGGCTTCAAGCCGGGCACCCAGATCCGCCTCGACAATGCCCTCAAGATCATGCTCGTGAAATCGGCCAATGATGTCGCGGCAACCATCGCGGAGAACATCGCTGGCTCCATTGACGGCTTCTCGGCCCTCATGAACGCTCACGCGCAGCGGCTCGGCATGGCGAGCAGCCATTTCGCCAACCCGCACGGCCTGCCGGACGAACGCAACCAGACGACCGCCCGCGACATGGCGATCCTCGCGCGTGCGCTGCTCATCGAGTTTCCCGAGCATCAGGACCTGTTCCATATCGGCGCCGTACAGTTCGGCCGCCGGATCATGCGCAACACCAACGGCCTCATCGGCCGCTATCCGGGTGCCGACGGCATGAAGACCGGCTTCATCTGCTCGTCGGGCTTCAACGTTGTGGCCAGCGCCCATCGCGGCGGCCGGCATCTGATCACGGTGGTGCTCGGCGCGCCTTCACCGAATGAGCGGACGATGAAGGCCGCAGAGCTGTTCGACCGTGGCTTCAACAGCAAGGTGAACTTCACGAATCCCGAGCTGACCGCCCTGCCGGCTTCGGCCAACACCACTCCGCCGGACATGCGTTCGGTGATCTGCGACCGGCGCGGCCCGATGCCTCAGGAAGAGGATACCCCGGTGGTGGCCGAGGACACCTCGAATATTCCCAACCTCTTCTCCTCCGATGTCATGGCTTTTGCCGGCGACACGCAGAAACCCGTGCGGACCGTGCTCGGGCCTCGCGCGGCCGTGCAGCCCGAACGCGTCTGGATCGGCCTGAACCCGCCCTCCAGCGCCGAGCTCGCCGCCCAGGCCGCTGCGGAGGAAGCAGCCGAGAAGGCCCGCCTCAAGAAGAAGTCGGCAGCCCCCAAGAAGAGCACCAAACAGGCCACCAAGAAGCCGGATGTGACGCCTGTGATCGAGGACGGCAACAAGGCGAAATCCAAAGGCCGCGTAAGCGTCACCGTGAAGCCGGTGACGGATCAGGACAAGAAGCCCGCCGCCAAGAAGGATCAGAAGAAGGCGGATGCCGCCTCGAAGGCCAAATCATCAACGAACTGATCGCCCGTCAATGCGATCGCGGCGCCCGGCCCTTGCGCCGGGCGTTTTGCGTAGGTCCCCTTGCATTCGCCGCCAATCCGCGCGAACGGTGTTTGTCCTAAAAACCGCACCTTCGACATGACGCGCTCTTCGCACGGTACCGGCCTTTTCCTCGCCATCGGCTCCGCCGGCCTCTATGGCTTGAACATCGTTTTCGCGCGGGTGGCATCGTTCGCCGGGGTCAGCGGCTCGGCCATCGTGGTCTACCGCGTCTTCCTGATGCTGGCTCTCGTGGCCATCGTGGCATTCGTCGCGAGGCGCGCCCTGGCCGTGGCGCGGGAGGAGCGCGGCACACTTCTCCTCCTCGGAATTTCCAGCGCACTCCAGGGCATTGGTTATCTGTCCTCCGTCGCCTTCATTCCCGTGACGGTGGCGGCAGTGGTGTTCTACACCTATCCGATCCTCATCGTTCTCGCGAACCCCTTCGTGGAGAAGACACCCCTGACACCGGCGCTCGTCGGCATCGTCGCGATTGCAACCGCCGGTGTCTGCCTGGTCGTCGGGCCGGCCTTCACGGGTCTCGACTGGCGAGGTCTGGCGCTGGCCTTCGGCGCCAGCGTCGCAACGACCGTTCAGTTCTTCACCGCGGCACGCTGCACAAACACGGGAGTCGTGGCCAAGGTGTTCTGGGTGCAACTGATCGTGCTGCCCACAGCCATCCTCATCAGCCTCGCCACGGGACAGCTCGCACCGCCGTCGATCCTGGCCCTGGCTCCCTTCGCGGTCGCGGTGACCATCGGCGGCTATGTCGCCGGCTTCGTACTTCAGCTGGTGGCTCTCGGGCGCATCTCGGCTGTTGCGGCCGGGATCATCTTCTGCACGGAACCCGTCGTCGCGTCCATCTGCTCGGCGCTGATCCTGAACGAGGTCCTTTCCCCCCTGCAGGTTGCGGGCGGTACCCTTGTGCTGGCGGCCATCATCACCAACGTTCACCTGGAACAGCGCCGCGTCAAGGACGCCCGCCTGGTTCCGATTGCGGATTAAGACATGACGCACGCCCCCATGACCCCGCCTCCTCCGATCCCGCTGACGATCCTCACGGGCTTCCTCGGCGCCGGGAAGACGACTCTGCTCAACCGGATGCTGAAGAGCCCCGCGTTGCAGGATACAGTCGTGATCATCAACGAATTCGGAGAGATCGGCCTCGATCACCTGCTGGTCGAAACTGTCGATGAGGGCATGGTGCTCCTCTCCGCAGGCTGCCTGTGCTGTTCCGTGCGCGGAGATCTCATCGCCACCCTCGAAGACCTCCTGCGCAAGCGCGACAACGGCCGCATCATGCCCTTCAGGCGCGTGATCATCGAGACGACAGGTCTCGCGGACCCGGCCCCCATCCTCCATGCCGTGCTCTATCACCCCTATCTGTCCATGCGCTATGCGGTGGAAGGCGTGGTGACGGTGATCGATGCTGTCAACGGCGCGCAGACCCTCGACGCGCACCGCGAGGCCGTGAAGCAGGCTGCCGTCGCCGAGCGGATCGTCCTCACCAAGACGGACCTGATCCAGGAACAGATGAGCCTTGACGGTATGCGGGACAGGCTCCGCCAGCTCAATCCGGGAGCGGCCATTCTCAAAGCCGACGCGCCCGTGGAGGAGATCATCGCGGGTGGCCTCTTCGATCTCGACGGCAAGATCGCCGATGTGGCCGAGTGGCTGAAGACCGAAGCGGTGGAGGAGGCCGAGCGCTTGAGCCACGCGCATCAGCACGCGCATCACCACAACGATCACGGTCACGGTCACGGCCATCATCATCACGATGTGAACCGGCACGACGAGCGCATCCGTGCCTTCTGCCTCACCAGTGACCGGCCGGTCCGGCAGGGCACGCTGGACATGTTCCTGGACCTGCTGCGCTCAACACAGGGAGCGAAGCTTCTGCGCGTGAAGGGCCTCGTCGCGCTTGCGGAGGACCCGGAGCATCCCGTCGTCATCCATGGCGTTCAGCACGTCGTCCATGTGCCCGCGATCCTGCCGCGCTGGCCGAGCGAGGACCGGCGCAGCCGCATCGTCCTCATCGTGGACGATCTGGAGCGCGAGACGGTGGAAAAGCTCTGGAACGCCTTTCTCGGACGCCCCGCTGTCGATCAGCCGGATGCAGCTGCGCTGTCCGACAATCCACTCTCCCTTAGGCGCTAAGCCGCCATTTGCGAACGCTGCGCCCAGCCGGTCATGGACTGCTCCGCGTAAGCGGTGATCGCGTACATGACGACACCAAGGACCGCGAGCACCACGAGGGCCGCCCAGACGAGCGGCACCTCGAAGGCCGCGGAGGCGCGGGTGAGCAGGTTGCCGATGCCCACGTTGGACGCGTTCTGCTCGCCGATGACGGAGCCCACGTAGGCAAGCGTGATGGCCACTTTGAGCGAACCGAAGAAATACGGCATCGCGCGCGGCACGCCGACCTTGAACACGATGTCCTTCTTCGAAGCGCCGAGGGCGCGCAGCACGTCCTCCATCTCGGGCTCTACGGTCGCGATGCCGGTGGCAACATTCACCACGATGGGGAAGAACGAGATAAGGAAAGCCGTGAGCACGGGCGGGACCCAGCCGACGCCGAACCAAAACACCAGGATCGGCACCACCGCAACTTTCGGAATCGAATTGAAGCCCACCAGCAAGGGATAGCTGCCCGCATTGATGAGACGGGATGATCCGAGCACCATGCCGAGCAGCAGTCCGAACGCGACGGCGAGCCCGAAGCCTGCCACGGTCATCCAGAGGGTGTGCAGGGCATGATAGCCAAGCTGTGTCCTGTATTCCCACACGGCGAGCAGGATCGTGGAGGGCGCGGGCAGGATGAAGCTCGAGATCCCGAGCGCGCGGCAGGCAGCCTCCCACAGCACGAAAAAGCCGATCGTGAAGATCCAGGGCGCGAAGACGAGTTGGCTCTTGGTTTTCATGGAGGATCCTACGCCGCCCTGCGCGCCTGCGCGATATGTCCGCGCAGCTCGTGGACGAGCGCGGAGAACTCCGGACTATAGGTGATATCGAGGTCGCGCGGGCGGGGGAAGGCTACCTCCCGCTCGGCCACGATACGGCCGGGCCGCGCGCTCATGCAGAAGATGCGGTCGGCCAGGAAGGCGGCCTCGCGCAGATCGTGCGTTACGAGGATGATCGTGACCTTCTGCGCCGCATGAAGATCGCGCATCACGCACCACAACTCCTCCCGGGTGAAGCTGTCGAGTGCGCCGAAGGGCTCGTCCAGCATGAGGAGCTTCGGCTCGTGAATGAGCGCGCGGCAGAGGGACGCGCGCTGCTGCATGCCGCCGGAGAGTTGCCACGGATACTTATGCCCTTGCCCCTTCAGCCCCACCTGTTCCAGCAGGCGCTCGGCCTTGGCGACATACTCCGCCTTGTTCCGACGAAGCCTCCCGCGATGCGGCTCCACAATTTCGAGGGGCAACAGGATGTTGTTCAGCGTCGTGCGCCAGGGCAGCATGGTCGGGTTCTGGAACGCCATTCCCGCAAGCTTTACCGGCGCCTCCACTGGCCTGCCGCCGACGACCACCGTTCCCTCACGGGGAAACTGCAGTCCGGTAGCGAGCTTCATGAGCGTGGACTTGCCGCAGCCGGAAGGGCCCACGATGGCGGCGAACTCTCCCTCGTGAATCCTGAGGGTCAGGTTCTTGACCGCCGGCACGCCATCCTCGGCGCGGGCATAGACATGGGTGATGTCGTGAAGGTCGACGAAGGGCTTCATGGGACAAATCGCATTCAGGTGATGGAAAAGGCCCGGTCACGGCGGTGTGACCGGGGCCCCAGGAATCTCAGTTCACCTTCCGCTGATCGGCCGCAGGCAGGAACTCCTCCGTAAACACGTTCTCGACGGTCGGCTTCTCCTTGTAGGTGAAGGTGAGCCCGATTTGATCGAGAGCCTTGGCGAAGCGGGCCTTGTCGATGCCTCCGAAGCCGTTCTCCTTCACCCAGGGGGTGAGCATGTTCTGCTCCAGCACCATCTTGAGCCGTTCGAGTTCCACATCCTTCTTGGCGACGTCGTTGCGCTTGATCACCGAATCCACGGCGCTCTCCGGATCCTTCACCGTATCCTGCACGCCCTTCATGATCGCACGCAGCAGTCCCTTCACCGCTTCGGGCTTCTCCTTGGCGAACTTCTCCGACACGATGATGGTGTTGCCGTAGAGGTCGACGCCGTAATCGCTCATGGGCAGAACCACGATGTCGTCGGCAGGAACCCCCCGGGATTTCAGGTTGATGTAGGAGGACATGGCGAAGCCGAACACGGCATCGACCTCGCCCTGCGCCAGCATGGGCTCGCGGACGGGAAAGCCCACATTCTCGAACTTCATGCTGGAATCGTCGATGTTGTTGACCGTCTTGAAGATCGGCCATTGCGCGAAGGCGCCATCGGCTGCCGGTGCGCCGAACTTCTTGCCTTGGAGGCTCGAGACCTCCTTGGTGATGCCGCGACTCCTGCGCCCGATGATGGCGAAAGGCGGGCGGTCATAGATCACCATGACGGCCTTGATGCCCGTACCGGGGTTCTCGTCGCGGAAGCGCACCAGCGAGTTCACGTCGCCGAAGCCCGCATCGTAGGTGCCGGAGGCCACGCGCGAGATCGGCTCGCGGGAGCCCGCCGAGGGATCAATGGTGACGTCCAGGCCCTCGGCCTTGAAGTAGCCCTTGTCGAGGGCCACGGCGAAGGGAGCCGCCGGCCCCTCCCAGCGCCAGTCGAGGGAGAACCGCACAGGGGTTTGCGCTTGCGCCGCTGTGGCTCCGAGAAGCACCACCGCACCGGCCAAGAGCCCCCTGACCCACCGCGCCTTTGTCGAACGTTCTGATACCATTACCGTCACCTCTGTTGTCATGCCCAGCTTCTTGAACGAGCTTAGGGGGACTGTGTTGCCTTATTGTTGATCATGCAAGCAGATCGGCGGGCAGGGTCAAGCCTGTTGCCAGGGCAAGCTTGCACTCAGAACCGTCATCTGACGTAGAATTGAGCAGAAGCCTACGTCAGGTAGGCTCTTGACGCCTCCAAAGGTACATCCCATCTTTGATCCCGTCGGTGACCGGGCCCCTCTGGCAGGCGCATGAAAGCCCTGTGATGTCGGAGCCGATGCTTGAACAACAGCAATCATAGGTCCGGTTTCATGCCAGAATTCCTCTTCGTGGAATGGCTGGGAAAGCCCGTCTGGATGTGGACGGCTTTCTTAGGCCTCATCGTATTTCTCCTCGCTTTCGACCTTGGCGTCCTGAACCGTAAGGATAAGGAACTCGGCGTCGCCCAGAGCCTCTGGCTCTCCGCCTTCTACATTGCCATCGCGATGGCGTTTGGCGCCTATCTCTGGTGGGCTTACGAAAGCGGCCATCTCCTCACTCAGGACGGGACCCATGCCGGCGTCGCGTACTTCACCGGCTTCTTCATCGAGAAGTCATTGTCCATCGACAATGTCTTCGTCATCTCTCTGATCTTCAGCTACTTCGCGATCCCGGCGAAATATCAGTACCGCGCCCTCGTCTGGGGCATTATCGGCGTGATCGTTCTGCGCGGCATCATGATCGGCATTGGGGCTGCCCTTGTGCAGGAATACGCCTGGGTGCTCTACATCTTCGGCGCCTTCCTGATCTTCACCGGCCTCAAGATGCTCGTCGTCACGGAGAGCGATCCGGATTTTGGTAAGAATCCCATAGTGCGCGCCATTTCCAATCACATGCGCGTCACGAACAGCCTTCACGAGCAGCACTTCTTCGTGCGCCTGCCGCATCCCAAGACAGGCAGGATCGTAACCTGGGCGACACCGCTTTTCCTGGCGCTTGCCGTGATCAATGTCGCCGACCTGATCTTCGCGATCGACTCGGTGCCGGCGATCTTCGCGATCACCACGGATACCTTCGTGGTCTACACGGCAAACATCATGGCGATCTTGGGTCTACGCGCGCTCTACTTCGCGCTGGCCGCGATGGTTCACCGGTTCCACTACCTGAAATACGCCCTGGCTCTTGTGTTGGTCTTCATCGGCGGCAAGATCTTCTGGAACCAGATCATGGGCAAGGTGGACCCGACGATCTCGCTCGGCGTGACCTTGGGCCTGATCGTGGGCGGGGTTGTGTACTCGCTCTGGAAAACCAGGCGCGAGCAAATCGCTGCGGCGGAGTGAGCAGGAATCGGGCGCCACATTGCTGGCGCCCTTTTCAATTGCATCGGATCCGCTCCTGCAGTCCTCCTGCAATCATTGCCCTAGACCGGCAGCATGCCGTCGCTCTTGACCTCCTCCATCACGGCATAGGTGCGGGTTTCCTTGACGCCCGGCAGCGCCAGCAGGATCTCGCCGAGGAAGTGGCGATAAGCCCCCATGTCGGCGACGCGCGTTTTCACCAGATAGTCGAAGCCGCCCGCCACCATGTGACATTCGAGGACCTCAGGAGCGCGTTTGACGGCTTCCGCAAACTTTTCGAAGACGTCGGGCGTCGTCTTGTCGAGGGAAACCTCTACGAAGACCAGGAGCTCCAGACCCAACCGGTGCGGGTCCAGCCGTGCCCCGAAGCCCGCGATATAGCCCTCCCGCTGCAGCCGCTTCACCCGGTCGCTGGTGGAGGTGGGCGAGAGGCCGAC
>DASRWK010000128.1:0-4163 GCA_035776715.1 Microvirga sp. | reverse complement strand
CGCCACAAGAACCTGTGGTTCGGCTTCGGCCACGCCCATCACGGCCTGACCCTCGGTCCCGTCACGGGCCGCCTGCTGGCCGAGATGATCACGGGCGAGACGCCGATGGTGGATCCGAAGCCCTACCGCGTCGAGCGGTTCTGAGAGCCTCGACCTTCGATGGCGACATGGCCGGGCCGCCCCGCCCATGCCGATCCGAAGAGCGCCGCGATTCACGCGGTCGGGATCCCCGGCACAAGGCCGGGGATGACGTTTTGTGCCTTTCAGTCCTGAACGAGCGCCCCGAACCTGTCCTTCCAGGCGGGTTGAGCACCGGCGAAGGGCAGGGCGGCTGCCTCGTAGACGCCGCGGGCGATGGCACGGGCGAGGCAGTCGCTGGCCAGAGCCCCGATCTCGATGAAATCCGAGGCCTCGTCCGTCAGGGGCCTCGTTCCCGTCGCGGCCGCGAAGACCGTGTCGCCGTCGTAAAGCGCATGGGCGAAGCGCAGCCCCCTGGCGAGGCCGTCATGCGAGACGACCGCGAGGCGCTTGGCCTGGGCCTTGGTGAGGACGGCATCGGTCGCCACGAGCGCGATGGTGGTGGAGATGGGTGGCGCAGCCTCCCGCGAGCGGCCCTTCCAGGCGAGCTTTCGCATCTCGGACGTGATCCGGGCCGGAAGGCCCAGACCTCCGAACTCCCGGCCCTCCTCGTAAGCCCCGGCCCAGAAATGCGGCCCTTCGCCGATGAGCGTCGAGGCCAGGGCATTGACGATGACGAGCGCGCCGACCGTATGGCCCGCGCTCGTCACGGCGCTGGCCGAGCCGAGGCCCCCCTTCAGGTCGGCCGTGGTGGCTCCGTAGCCGCCGCCCGCCGTGCCCAAGGCGAAATCGGAACCGGCAGCCTTGGCGGCTTCGTAGCCGAGCTCGCGATAGGGCGGGTAACGGCCCCAATCCTTGCTGCCGCCATTGAGCAGATCGAAGGTGATGGCTTGCGGGACCAGGGGCACGAGGGCCGCGCCGACGGCGAAGCCGATACCCTCTTCGCGCAGGAAAGCCTGCACGCCGCCAGCCGCATCGAGGCCGAAGGCCGAGCCGCCCGACAGAACGAGACCGTTGATGCCGGGCACGACCTTGTCGGGTTCGAGAAGGTCCGTGTCGCGGGTGCCCGGGGCTCCGCCGTTGACCGCATAGGAGGCCACGGCGGGTTCGTCGAAGAGGATGGCCGTAACCCCGGATGCCAGGGCGGTGTCGTGGGCGTTGCCGACCCGGAGGCCCGCGACATCGGTGATGAGATTGCGTGAGGCTGTCATGCCTTAAGGCAACCTCAAAAGGGCATGCTTCACAAGCCGGCGAGCCCGGCATCCACCAGCTTTCTCAAACGGCCGGAAAGGGCTAGAAGGCGTCATGCTCAGCGTTTCCTTCCCTGCCGCGGCCCTCGGCGGCCTCATCAGCTTCTTGAGTCCCTGCGTGCTGCCGCTGGTCCCGCCGTATCTTTCCTTCCTGGCCGGCACGACCTTCGACCAACTCCATGCAGGGGATGATCGGGCCGTCCGCCGCCGTGCCATCCTGGCCGCATTGCTCTTCGTGGCGGGTTTCTCGACCGTGTTCGTGCTCCTGGGAGCCACGGCCTCGGCGCTCGGGCAGGTGGTCCGGCAATATCTCGACGTGCTCAGCACCATTGCGGGAGTCGCGATCATCGTGATGGGCCTGCATTTCCTGGGTGTCTTCAGGATCGGGCTGTTCTACCGGGAGGCGCGCTTCTCCGTGGAAAAGCCGGTCGGTCTCTGGGGGGCCTATGTGATGGGGCTCGCCTTCGCCTTCGGGTGGACGCCCTGCATCGGGCCCGTTCTCGCGGCCATCCTGGCGGTGGCGGGAGCGGAGGACAGCGTTTCCTACGGCGCCATGCTGCTCGCGGCCTATTCGGCGGGGCTCGGCATTCCCTTCCTGCTCGCGGCCTTCGCCATGAAGCCGTTCGTCGCGCTGCTCAAGCGCATGCGCTCCCGCTTCGGCCTCGTGGAGAAGGTCATGGGCGTCCTGATGATCCTCACCGGCATCGCCTTCCTGACCGGCTGGATCACCAACATGTCGTTCTGGCTGCTCGAGACGTTTCCGGTGCTCGGGACGCTCGGATAGACATCACAGGAAACGGGTCGCTCTCCTGCAAAGATCGCGGCAGATCCGAGGATCTCAGCAAGGAGACCTTTCATGACGTTCCAGATGCGTGGCCTCGAGGCCGAAGCCTTCGCGCCATTGTTCGAGCTCAGCGACCGGGATCTGCGCGCGATCGGCGCGCAGCGTGTCCATGCGGACGAGGCCGATGCCTATCCCTGCCGCATCTCTCTGACCTGGGCACGCCTGGGAGAGGAGCTGTTGCTGCTCAATCACGAGCACCAGCGGACGGCTTCCTCGCCTTACCGTGCCAGCGGGCCGATCTTCGTCAGCCGCTCGGCCTCGACAGGGCATTATCGGGGCGAACTGGCCCCCATCCTGAGGGACCGCCTTCTGTCCCTTCGTGCCTATGATGCCGCGGCCATGATCGTCGATGCGGACGTGGCCGAAGGCGATGCCGTTCTCGGGCTGATCGAGCGATTCCTGGCGGATCCCCAGGTAGCCTATGTCGATGCGCATTTCGCCCGCAGAGGCTGCTACGCGGTCCGGATCGAGCGCGCCTGAGAGAAGAACGAGAGAGGGCAGGGCGACTGGCCCTGCCGCCAAGGCTTCCATAAAGAAACCCGCCCTGTCGCCAGGGCGGGTCCGTTGGCCGGTTCGAGGCCGTCGATTACATGCCGACTTCGTTGCCGCTGTAGTCGATCTTGCCGTCGGCGGTCTTCTTCCAGACATACACGACGTAGTCCGGACGGGTGATGTCGCCCTTCTTGTCGAAGGAGAGATCGCCGATCACGGTCTTGAAGGGCTTGCCGGCCTTGATGGCGTCGGCGACCTTCTTGCCGTCCGTGCTGTTGGCCTGCTTGGCAGCCTCGGCCAGGACCTGAGTCGCTGCGTAGCTGTAGAGTGTGTAGGCCTCGGGCTCGTAGTTCTTGGCTCGGAACTTCGCCACCACTTCCGTCGCGTTCGGGTTCTTGCGCGGATCCGGCGCGAAGGTCATCAGGGTGCCTTCGGCGCCCGGGCCGGCGATCGAGGTGAACTCGGCCGACACGATGCCGTCACCCGACATGAGCGGGGCGTTCAGGCCCTGGTCGCGCATCGGGCGGATGATGAGGCCGGCTTCCGTGTGAAGGCCGCCGAAGTAGACGACATCGACGCCGGCCTGCTTCAGCTTCGACACGAGAGCGGAGTAGTCCTTCTCGCCCGGGTTCACGCCTTCATAGACGACTTCCTTGAGGCCCTTTGCGTTCATGGCCTTCTGGGTCTCGTCGGCGAGGCCTTTGCCGTAGGGAGTCTTGTCGTGGATGACCGCGACCTTCTTGCCCTTGAAGTTGTCGGCGAGGTAGTTGCCGGCAACGAGGCCCTGCTGGTCGTCGCGGCCGCAGGTGCGGAACGTGTTCCACATGCCACGGTCGGTGAAGGTCGGGTTCGTCGAGGCCGGCGACACCATGACGATGCCTGCTTCCTCATAGACGGACGAGGCGGGGATCGAGACGCCGGAGTTGAAGTGGCCGACGACGAACTTCACGCCTTCGGCCGCGAACTTGTTCGCCACCGACACGCCCTGCTTGGGATCGGACACGTCGTCCCCGACCACGAGCTCCAGCTTCTGGCCATTGACGCCGCCAGCAGCGTTGATGTCGGCGACAGCCTGCTCGACGCCGTTCTTCAGCTGGGCGCCGAAGGCCGCGTTCGGGCCGGTGATGGGGCCGGCGACGCCGATCTTGATCTGCGCGCTGGCTGCGCTGGAGAAGGCGAGGCCAAGACCAAGCGCCACGCCGGTCAACAGCAGTTTTTTCATGAGGTCACTCCTCTGGTGGTTTTATAGGCCCCTCTTCCTCGGGGAGCCGGTTTGACGGGAAACCCGTCATCCAAGGTAACATCATGCTTGTTTTTGAGCCAATGTCACGCCGGAATTTGAAGGGCTTAGCCCTTTGTCGCAGAAGCCTTTTCCCGCCAGGAGAACAGGCCGGTGCGCTCGTAGAGCCACCTGTACTGCGAGGTCATCATCCTGGCGCGGTAGTACCGGAAGCCGAGGGAGCCGATGATCAGCAGCACGATCGCGTCGACGGCGTAGT
>DASRWK010000127.1:0-5277 GCA_035776715.1 Microvirga sp. | reverse complement strand
GGACGGCGAGATCCTGCTCGACGGCCAGAACGTGCTGTCGCCTTCCGTCGACGTGAACGAGCTGCGCGCGCGCGTGGGCATGGTGTTCCAGAAGCCGACGCCGTTTCCCATGTCCATCTACGACAACATCGCCTTCGGGATCCGCCTTTACGAGAAGCTTCCGAAAAGCGAGCTCGATGGCCGTGTGGAGGAAGCCCTGCGCAAGGCAGCCCTCTGGGACGAGGTGAAGGATAAGCTGCGTCAGTCCGGCATGGGGCTCTCCGGCGGTCAGCAGCAGCGTCTGTGCATCGCGCGCACCATCGCGCAACGTCCCGAGGTGATTCTGCTCGACGAGCCGACCTCCGCGCTCGATCCGATCTCCACGGGCAAGATCGAGGAACTGATCGAGCAGCTTCGATCCGAATTCACCATCGTGATCGTCACCCACAACATGCAGCAGGCGGCGCGCATTTCACAGTTCACCGCCTTCATGTATCTGGGCGAACTCGTGGAGTTCGGGCCGACAACCAAGATGTTCATGAACCCGTCCAAGAAACAAACTCAGGACTATATCACGGGCCGCTTCGGCTGATCGAAGCGCTTCAAGGAGGCTTCCCATGGCGGAGCATATCGTCAGCTCCTACGACAACGACCTGCAGGCTCTCCGGCGACGCATCTCCGAGATGGGCGGCATCGCCGAGAAGATGCTCGTCGATGCGATCAGCGCCCTCGTGCGGCATGACACGGCCCTGGCGCAAACCGTCATTGCCTCGGACAAGCGCCTCGATCTGCTGCAGCGTGAGATCGAAGAGAACGCCATTCTCACCATCGCCCGCCGTCAGCCGCTGGCGGTGGACCTGCGCGAAACGATCTCGGCCATTCGCGTCTCCGGCGACGTGGAGCGCATCGGCGACCTCGCCAAGAATATCGCGAAACGGGCACTGGCCATCGGCAGCGATTTCCAGCCGCAGAAGATCGTTCTCGGTCTCCAGCACATGAGCGAGCTCGTGCTGGGACAGCTCAAGGACGTGCTCGATGCCTATGCGCAGCAGGACACGGCGCGTGCCCTCGACGTCTGGAAGCGCGATGGTGCCATCGATGCGCTCTATACGTCGCTCTTCCGCGAGCTCCTGACTTACATGATGGAAGACCCGCGCAACATTTCATTCTGCACGCATCTCCTGTTCTGCGCCAAGAACATCGAGCGTATCGGGGACCACACGACCAATATCGCCGAGACGGTGCACTATCTCGTGACGGGCGAAACGCTGGCCATCGACCGGCCCAAGAATGATCGGTCCATCGACGCGAGCAGCGAGGTAGGAGCCTGACGATGGGGCCTCGCATTCTGATCGTGGAGGACGAGGAGCCATTGACGCTGCTCCTGCGCTACAATCTCGAGGCCGAAGGGTACGAGGTGGACAGCGTGTCGCGCGGAGATGAAGCCGAGATCCGCCTGCGCGAGCAGGTGCCCGACATCGTGCTGCTCGACTGGATGCTGCCGGGCCTGTCCGGGATCGAGCTCTGCCGCCGCATCCGGGTGCGTCCGGAAACCGAGCGCCTGCCGGTGATCATGCTGACCGCGCGCGGCGAAGAGGGCGACCGCATCCGCGGCCTGTCCACGGGGGCCGACGATTACATCGTGAAGCCCTTTTCGGTGCCTGAGCTCCTCGCCCGCGTGCGGGCGCTTCTGCGCCGCGCGAAGCCCGGGCATGTGGCGACGCTGCTCCGGGCCGGGGACATGGAACTCGACCGCGAGACCCACCGGGTGCGCCGCGCCGGCACTGAGCTGCATTTGGGGCCCACGGAATTCCGTCTGCTCGAATTCCTCATGCAGAGCCCGGGCCGGGTCTTCTCCCGCGAGCACCTGCTCAACGCGGTCTGGGGGCACGACGTCTACATCGACGAACGCACGGTGGATGTGCATGTGGGCCGCCTGCGCAAGGCCATCAATCTCCCCGATCTGCCCGACCCGATCCGCACCGTGCGAGGCGCGGGCTATTCCTTCGACGAAACCTTCGCCCGCGCCGAGCGGACGGCGAGCGCCGGGCGCTGATCGTTCACAGTCAAGAAAAAAGCCGCGCCGATCTCCTCGGCGCGGCTTCTTTCTTGGAAACATGATCTGGCGATCAGGCGCGGGCCAGCTTGCGCTCACGCTTGCGGTCGGCCACCGGCTGATAGGCAATGCGGGCGTGGTGGGTGCAGTAGGGAAGCCCCGTGATGGAGCGGGCGCCGCAGAAACGGAATTCCGGCTTCGTCGGGTCGCCCATGGGCCAGCGGCACATGGACTCGCGCAGATCCATGATGGTGACCCGCTCCGACATGGGGATAGCCACATCATCCTCATCGACGCTTACCTCCGGCTCCTCCCGCACGGGCTGGAGCGGGATGGGAGCCAGAACCACGTTGCTATGGGTCTGAGGCGCGATCGGGGTCGGGGCGCTGGGGGCGCGGGTGATCTTGCGGACGCGGGGCGTGGCCGGAGCGGCTTTCACATCCTTGGCCCGGCCGGAAAGCCCGAGGCGGTGAACCTTGCCGATCACCGCGTTGCGGGTCACATTGCCGAGCTCGGCGGCGATCTGGCTCGCGCTCAAGCCGTCGGTCCAGAGCTTCTTGAGAAGCTCGACCCGCTCATCCGTCCAAGTTGCGCCCGCATCTGTCATTTTTAAAACCTGCCTCCATCGTGGCGGCCTCTTTGAACCCGGAATCCTCTACACTCGCGGACAGAAACTCGATGTCCGACCGCGTTGAGAGGGTCGCTCCTGAGGGTGAAAGCCGCCGCACGAATGCTGTACTCGACTGGCTTGAAGTTACAGGATGGGTGGACTCGGGCGCAAGAGTCCCCGGTTGCCCCCTGTCGTTTTCCCCAGGGAACTCTCCTGAGACACCGTGCGAGAAAGTTGATCGGGTATCGGCCGATCCGGCTCTCCTGGCAGGTGCGAGGGCGCGTGCCCTGGAAACGGAGCATCCGATTGACCAAAAACGTGGATTCCACTCCTCAGGCCCCAGGCTCCGGCGGAAAATGCGCCCGTGATCAGTCACTTCATTTCTCTTGAATTGACAGGGTCTCGCTCCTCGGTAGAATCCCCGCCGTGCCGCCCCGCCTGGGCGGCGCTTTCTTTTTAAAGGCCCAGGGCTGACATCCAGGTGCGACCTTGGGTCTCTATCAGAGGCGGAGATATCCCGTGACATCGCCATTGCTGCCGACCTATGCGCGCGCCGAACTGTCCTTCGAGAAGGGGGAGGGCCCCTGGCTCTACGGCCGAGACGGGCAGCGATATCTCGATTTCGGGGCCGGCATTGCCGTCAATGCCCTGGGCCACGCCCATCCGCACCTTGTCGAAGCATTGACCCGGCAGGCCTCCAAGCTCTGGCACACCTCGAACCTGTTCCAGATTCCGGAAGGCGAGCGCCTGGCCGGGCGGCTGGTGGAGAACACCTTCGCCGACGTGGTCTTCTTCTCCAATTCCGGCGCCGAGGCGAACGAGGCGGCCGTGAAGATGGCCCGCAAGTATCATCACGCCGGCGGCCGTCCCGAGCGCTTCCGGATCATCACGTTCGAGGGGGCTTTCCACGGCCGGACGCTCGCCACCATCGCGGCCGGCGGCCAGGCCAAGTATCTCGAAGGCTTCGGTCCCAAGGTCGAGGGGTTCGACCAGGTTCCCCTCAACGATCTCGAAGCCCTGAAGGCCGCCATCGGCCCGGAGACAGCCGCCCTGATGATCGAGCCGATCCAGGGAGAAGGCGGCATCCGCCTGGTGGACAACGCTTTCCTCAAGGAACTGCGGGCTCTCTGCGACCGGCACGGCCTTCTCCTGATCTTCGACGAGATCCAGACTGGAGTCGGCCGCACGGGCAAGCTCTTCGCCTATGAATGGACCGGCGTGGCGCCCGACATCATGTCGGTGGCCAAAGGCATCGGCGGCGGTTTCCCGCTGGGCGCCTGCCTGGCGACGGCCGAGGCCGCGCGGGGCATGACCGTGGGAACTCACGGCACCACCTTCGGCGGAAATCCGCTCGCCATGGCGGTTGGAAACGCCGTGCTCGACGTGATCCTCGCCCCCGGTTTCCTGAAGGACGTCGAGCGCAAAGGGCTCCTGCTGAAGCAGCGCATGGCCGAGCTGAAGGATCGCCACCCCACGATCATCGGCGAGGTCCGCGGCCTCGGGCTCATGATGGGCCTGCGTACCGTCGTGCCCAACACCGGCTTCATCGCGGCCGCACGCGATCAGAAGATCATTCTGATCGGCGCGGGCGAAAACGTAGCCCGGCTTCTGCCACCGCTCATCATCTCCGATGCGGATATCTCGGAAGCCTTCGATCGTCTGGATGCCGCCTGCGCGGCCATGGAAGCCGGGCTGAAGACCCAAGCTCGGCTGGGAGCAACTCAATGAAACCCCGTCATTTTCTCGATATCAGCGACTTCTCGGGCGATCAGATCCGCCACATCCTGAAGGTCGGCGCCGAGATCAAGGCCAAGCGCCGCCGGGGTGAGCGCGCCAAGGAGCGGCCGCTCGAAGGCAAGACGCTCGCCATGGTCTTCGACAAGCCTTCCACCCGCACCCGTGTGTCCTTCGACGTGGGCATGCGCGAACTGGGCGGCGAGACCCTGATGCTCACCGGCAAGGAGATGCAGCTTGGCCGCGGCGAGAGCATTGCCGACACGGCCCGCGTCCTCTCCCGCTATGTGGACGCCATCATGATCCGCACTCTCGACCACGCCATGGTGACGGAACTGGCGCAGTACGCCTCGATCCCCGTGATCAACGGCCTGACCAAAACGACGCATCCGTGCCAGATCATGGCCGACATCATGACCTTCGAGGAGCATAACGGCTCCATCCAGGGGCGGACGGTCGCCTGGGTGGGGGATGCCAACAACGTGCTCGCTTCCTGGATTCACGCCTCCGCTCGGTTGGATTTCACGCTTCGGATCGCATCCCCGCCGGAACTTGCTCCGCGCCCGGAGCTTTTGTCCTGGGCAAAGCAGGAAGGGGCACGGATCAGCGTGACGACCGACGCCTTCGAAGCGGCAGAGGGAGCCGACGCCGTCATCACCGATTGTTGGGTCTCCATGGGCGATGATGACGAGTTCCGCCGCCACAACCTCCTGAAGCCGTATCAGGTGAACGGCAGGTTGATGGGGGTTGCCGCCAAGAACGCCGTGTTCATGCACTGCCTGCCGGCACATCGTGGCGAGGAAGTGACGGACGACGTCATGGACGGCCCGCAATCCGTGGTCTTCGATGAAGCCGAGAACCGGCTTCACGCACAGAAGGGCATCCTGGCCTGGTGCCT
>DASRWK010000126.1:0-6509 GCA_035776715.1 Microvirga sp. | reverse complement strand
TCCAGCCGCTCAACGGCCCCTTCCCTGTTGACGATCAACGACGCATTGGCGAGCAGTTGATGAAGGCCGTCGGATTCGATTTCACCCGGGGGCGGCTTGATGTAAGCCTGCATCCGTTCTGTGGTGGATCCACGGGCGACGTCCGGATCACCACCCGCTACAGCGAGGCAAACTTCATGAGCGCGCTCATGGGGGTGCTGCATGAGACCGGTCACGCGCTCTATGAGCAGGGGCGCCCGGAGACGTGGCGCCGTCAGCCGGTCGGGCTGGCGCGTGGCATGAGCCTGCATGAGAGCCAATCCCTGCTCATTGAGATGCAGGCCTGCCGGAGCCGGGAATTCGTCACCTATCTCGCCCCCCTTGTGCGGGAGACTTTCCAAGGAGAGGGGTCGGCTTGGAGATCGGAGAACCTCTACCGGATTCTGACCAGAGTGGAGCCAGGGTTCATTCGCGTGGATGCGGACGAGATCACTTATCCGGCTCATATCCTGGTCCGCTACGAGCTCGAGAAGGCTCTGATCGCTGGGGACCTCCCGATCGAGGATCTGCCGTCCGCCTTCAACCAGGAGGTCAGGAGGCTCCTCGGCCTCTCGGTGCCCGATGACAGCCTGGGCTGCCTGCAGGACATCCACTGGCCCGGCGGGGCATGGGGCTACTTCCCGACCTACACGCTCGGGGCCATGGCGGCGGCTCAACTCTTCAGGGCTGCCTGCCAAGCGGATTCGAACATCCTCCTAAGCCTGGCGAAGGGTGATTTCGCGCCACTTCGGACTTGGCTGCGTACCAACGTCCATGCGAAGGGGAGCCTGATGACCACCGATCAGCTTCTCGTTGCCGCAACCGGGCGTCCCCTCACCGCGGAGGTCTTCCGCGCTCACCTGCGGGAACGGTACCTCGCGCATTGAGTCTTGTGCCCCATGTGCGTTGCCCCATGTTTCCGCGGAATCAAGATCGATCTGTGGGCAAGCGGCAGGAGAAGGACCTGAGAAACGAATGAAGGCCATCAGCTTCAATCTGAGCCGAGTGGCGTGCCGGATCCTCATCCTGCTGTCCGGGATCCTTGCTCCGCTTGGACTGTTTGCCGGACAGGCGGCGGCGCAACCCGATCCGTGCCGACCGGTCCGGTTTGCGGACAGCGCCTTCGTGGTATGCACGGTGGATCTACGCCGATACGAAGTGAAGCTGTTCTGGCGCGGGCCGGACGGGAATGTGCTCGGCTCGTTCAGCCGGTTGAAGGAGACGCCGGACGGATCGCGCCTGGCCTTCGCGATGAATGCGGGCATGTACCATGAAGATCGCTCGCCCGTCGGACTTTACATCGAGAAAGGCAAGGAGCTGAAGGCGGCCAATACCAGGAACGGCCCCGGAAACTTCCACCTCAAGCCTAACGGCGTGTTCTATGTCAAAGGCAATCGGGCCGGCGTGCTGGAGACGGACACTTATCTCAGGCGGAAGATCAGACCGGATTACGCGACGCAATCAGGCCCGATGCTCGTCATCAATGGACGCATTCATCCCAGGTTTTCCGAGCAGAGCACATCCTTGAAGATCCGCAACGGTGTGGGGGTCAAAGACCAGCACACGGTGGTGTTCGCGATTTCGGAAGATCCTGTCACCTTCAACACGTTCGCCAGATTGTTCCGCGACCACTTGGGCTGCGCCAATGCTCTGTTCCTGGACGGCAGCATTTCCAGCCTCTACGCGCCCGTACTGGAACGGATGGACTCGCTCCTGCCCATGGGTCCCATCGTCGGGGCTTTGCGGCGTCCATGATGCTGGGCAACATCCTATTCCAAGATTGCCGAGAGCGGGTTTGGGTTTGAGGGTCGAAGCTGGCACGCCTTCTGATCCAGTGCGGCTGGTTTCACCAGGGCTACAGGGCCGTCGAGAATTGCCATGCCCGAGATGCTAGCAGCCCCTGCCCTCCAGAGCCGGACTCCCTCGGGCATCTGCTGGCCGCAAGGCGGAAGGCGCTCATGCGCGTCTGGGCCGGGGCCAGTCCATTCGACATGAAGGATGAGCCGAAGGCCGAGCGTATCGCTGGAATGACGCCACCGACGGCCGAAGGCGTAGTGGGTGGAAGTCGATGAGGACGCCTTTGAGACCGAGTTCGCCCTTCTCCGACGTGAGGGCTACCGGCGCGAGGTGGAGCCCTACAACCAGAGGATCACCGCCTTCCGTTCCGGTCAGCACGCTAGCCGGCGGCGTCCATTTTTCAAAGGTGTAGCTTCATCCGGGATGAACCCGAGCCTTGAAGTCTTGACCGTTCACAGCCATCTCATCGGCTGCCCAGGCAACACCATTCATTGCACGCCATGACGACTACTGACACCACGCCCGCCCCTGAGAGTCACACCTTCGAGGCCGACGTCGCCAAGCTGCTGCACCTGATGGTGCACTCCGTCTACTCGGACAAGGACGTCTTCCTGCGGGAGCTGATCTCCAATTCGGCCGATGCCTGCGAGAAGCTGCGCTACGAGGCGATCGCCAACCCTGCCCTGCTCGGCGATGATCCCAAGGCCCGGATCACGCTGCTCATCGATGCCGACAACCGCCGCCTGACGGTCGAGGACAACGGCATCGGCATGAGCCGGGACGAGATGATCGAGGCACTCGGCACGATTGCGCGCTCGGGCACCAAGGCTTTCATGGAGCGCATCCAGGCCGCCCAAGGCGGCGAAGAGGCCCAACTCATCGGGCAGTTCGGCGTCGGCTTCTACTCGGTATTCATGGTGGCCGACCGGGTCGACGTCGTCTCACGCCGGGCCGGCGGTGACGAGGCGACGGCCTGGTCGTCCGACGGCAAGGGGTCCTATACGGTCGCCCCTGCAGCCATCGATGAGGCCCCGGCCCGCGGCACCCGGGTCATCCTGCACCTGATGGAGGACGCACAGTCCTACACGGAGCGTTACCGGCTCGAGCGCATCGTCAAGGAGCAGTCCGGCCACGTTCCGGTGCCGATCTCGATCATCGAGAAGCCCGGCGCGGAGCCGCAGGAAGTCGCGGACGGCGCGGCCCTGTGGGTCAAGCCACGCTCTGAGATCACGCCTGAGGAATATACGGATTTCTACCGCAGCGTGGCAGGTCAGTTCGACGAGCCGGCGCTGACGGTGCATTTCCGGGCCGAGGGCCGCCACGAATACACCGCCCTGGCGTTCGTCCCGGGCTCCACGCCGTTCGACCTGTTCGATCCGGACCGCCACGGGCGGATGAAGCTCTACGTGAAGCGGGTCTTCATCACCGATGAGGCGGAGCTCCTGCCGCGCTACCTGCGCTTCGTGCGCGGACTGGTCGACTCGGCCGACCTGCCGCTCAACGTCTCGCGCGAGATGATCCAGGAAAGCCCGCTTCTCGCTGCCATCAAGAAGGGCGTGACCAGCCGGATCTTGAGCGAGCTCGAGAAGCTCGCGCAGAATGATCCGCAAGCCTACACCAAGGTGTGGGAGACCTTCGGCCCGGTGCTGAAGGAAGGGCTTTACGAGGATTTCGAGCGGCGTCAGACGTTGCTGGGCCTGGCCCGGTTCAAGACCACCGCCTCGGGTGGCGGGTGGCGCTCGCTCAAGGATTATGTCGGCTCCCTCAAGGAGAACCAGACCGCGATCTATTACGTGACGGGGACAGACCTCGCCCGGCTCGAGGCCTCGCCGCAGCTCGAAGGCTTCCGGGCGCGCGGCATCGAGGTGCTGCTGCTGCCCGATCCGGTTGACAGTTTCTGGGTCACGGCCGGCGTCGACTATGAGGGCAAGCCGTTCAAATCGGTCACCCAGGGCGCCGCGGATCTGGCGCTGATCCCACTGATCGAGGCCAAGGAGCATGCGGACGCGCCGGCAACGGAAGCGGTGACGGGCTTCATCCAATCCGTGAAGGTCACCCTCGGGGATGCCGTCGCCGATGTCCGCGCCTCCGAACGGCTGACGGAAAGCGCCGTCTGCCTTGTCGCATCCGATACCGGCATGGACCGCCAGCTCGAGCGGCTTCTCGCTCGCGCGGGTCAGCTGACGTCCGCGGCCAAGCCCGTTCTGGAGATCAACCCGCGCCATGACCTCGTCGTGGCTCTGGCCAACCTTGGCGAGGATCAACAGGCTCTCCGTGAAGACGCCGCTTATCTGCTGCTGGACGAGGCGCGGATCCTGGACGGGGAATTGCCGGCTGACGCGAGGGCGTTCTCGCAGCGTCTTGCGCGGGTGATGCGGCGGTGCGTCTCTTAAGGCTCTCCTGATGTAGCTTTCGGCGCCTGGCAGGATGCGGCCGGCAATCGCCGCATCCCGTCACGGGCCTGGCCGACGGTATCGTTCCTGGCCCGTCGGGTGATCTCTGAGAGGACTTCGATCCGGGACCGCCTCGTGGTTTGAAATCAAGAGCGCCGGGCAATGCATCCATCATGTTCGGAGATCGCTGCGGATAAAGGCGGCATTCCTGTGCAAGCGCCGGTTGAGCCTGGCGAGGGCCTGTTCGACAACTTCAGGTGCGTTGGAGAGGCACAAGCTCATGAGGGTGGCGCCATTCGCAGAACCAGCTTGCCCGTGGTCTTCCCCGACTCCAGCGCCTGATGAGCCTGAGCCACGTCCGCCAGCGCAAAGGAACGGACCTTCGGCACGGCAATCCTGCCCTCTTCCACCCAGGTCGTCAGATCGGTTACAGCGGCCTGCAGGAGGTCGGTGCGGCCAAAGAGGAACGACAGATTGAACGCCACCACCCCTTTGTTCTCGGTTGTCATCGTCAATGGATTGAACCGCGGCATCCTCAGCAGGCCGAAGGCGGCCTTGAGATAATCGATGCGCCCGCCCTGCTTGGGCAGCAAGGTATGAAAGCCGTAGACCATCAGCTTGCCTGTCGGCCGCAGGTGCGCATAGCTCTGCGCCAGGGTTTCAGGACCGTTGGCATCGAAGACCAGGTCATAGCCATCGGGGCACAGGCGCTCGGCCTCATCCCAGAGCGACTGAGTGGACTTGTCGATGACGGCATCCGCGCCGAGTTGGCGCACATACTCGACCTTGTGGCCAGCTCCCACTACGCCAGTCACATGCAGATCATGCAGCTTGCACAGTTGAACAAGTGCTGAGCCCACTCCGCCGCCCGCCGAATGCACGAGCACCCTCATGCCGGGCCGGACCACCACGTTCTGGAGCAGACCGTGATAAGCCGTGATGTGGACGGCAAGGAAACCCGCGGCGGCTTCAAAGTCCAGCGCTTTGGGCTTGGGCCAGACAAGATCGGCCTCCGCACAGACATGGGTGGCATAGCCGTTGAAGAAGGTCACCCCAAACACCGGATCGCCGGGCTTCAGATGCCTGACCGCACAGCCAACCTCCTCCACCCGGCCAGCGTACTCGAAGCCCGGCGTGATCGGCCAGCCTACGAAGCGACGTGCGGATTCGTACACGCCCCAGCGGACGCAAATGTCGGCGTAGTTTACGCCCACCGCTTCGGTGCGGACCAGAACCTGGCGATCGCCAGGTTTCGGCACCGGATGGGTTTCGAGCCTCAGTTGCTCATACCCGCCGGCTTTATGAATGACCACCCTGTGCATCAACTCTGAATGTTCACCTCCGCGAGCAGCTGCGACAACTGGCATATGAGAACTCCGGGCACAGGCGATTGAGCCTTATTGATGTGTGGTTCGGATGATCCCTGATCCAGAGAGCCGCTCCCAGGTTCTTTCACCCCGAGGCGAGCGCCTTGCGCACCTCCGGTGCAACCTTCGTCCCCAGGATCTCGATTGCTTGCATCAGCTTGGCGTGGTCCATCACGCCGACGGCCATCTGGATCAGGAAGCGGTCGAAGCGGAAGATATCATGCGCGGCCAGGATTTTGTCCGTCACCTCCGCAGGGCTTCCGACGAAGAGCGCGCCGTGCGGTCCCCGGGCCGCGTCGAACTGCTGACGGCTCGTCGGCGGCCAGCCGCGCTCCCGCCCGATCCGGTTCATCACCTCCGCTTGCGGGGCATAGAAGGTATCGGCCGCCTCCTGCGTGGTATCGGCCACGAAGCCGTGTACGTTGATGGACGTCTTCAGGGTTGCGGGATCGTGGCCGGCGCGCTGAGCCGCCTGTCGGTAAAGATCGAACAGGGGTGCGAAACGTGCCGGCCCGCCTCCGATGATCGCAAGGGCGAGCGGCAGTGCGAGCGCCCCGGCTCGCGCGACGGACTGAGGCGTGCCGCCCACGGCGATCCAGATCGGCAGCTTGTCCTGATAGGGGCGCGGATAGACCCCACGATCCGCGATCGGTGGCGTATGCCGCCCACCCGGCCAGCTGACGCGCTCGCCTTCGTTGAGCTGCATGAGAAGCTGCAGCTTCTCGGCAAAGAGTGTGTCGTATTCGTCGAGATCGTAGCCGAAGAGCGGGAAAGACTCGATGAATGAGCCACGGCCGGCCATGATCTCGGCGCGTCCCTGGCTGAGATTGTCGAGGGTGGCGAACTGTTGAAATACCCGGATCGGGTCGTCGGAGCTCAGCACCGTCACGGCGCTCGTCAGGCGAATGCGCTTCGTCTGCGCCGCCGCTGCGGC